>CAJMPT010000001.1 GCA_905215465.1 uncultured bacterium
CGCGCTCGGTCGGGCTCGCTGCCCCGCCGCCGCGCGAGGAGTTAATATACGCTCCCTCCCGCCGGGCCGGGGCGGGAATCGGCTGGTTCACGGTTCCTACACAACTCGGGGCTAGAAGCCGCCGCGGGCGATGGAGCAGGCCGCCTCCAAAAGCTCGTCCCTCTCCCGCGCTGAGGGGGCCTCCGCATATACCCTGACCACGGAATCCGTCCTGGACGGGCGCATGAGCACCCAAGAGTCGTCATCGAACTGGAGACGGAGACCGTCCGCATGACTCACATCGACCGGCACCCTTCCCGCAATCTCCTGGGGATTTAGACCCGGGAGAACATTCCTGAACGCCTGAGTAAGGGCCGGCTCAAGGCGCAGGTCTCGCCTGATGTAGCGGCGGCTGCCAATCTGGGCGTCGAGCTTGTTGACCAGCTCCCTCAGCGTAAGGCCGCTCTTGGAGACCATCTGCACCAGAAGCAGGCAGACCAGAAGGCCGTCCCTCTCCTTGAGGTGGGCCGGAATGCTGATGCCGCCGTACTCCTCTGCGCCGAGAAGGACGTCTCCCTCCTGGAGCTCTCTATATATGCGACCAAAGCCGACGGGGACCGAGGCGTACTCGAACCCGAGCCTCCGGGCCTCGAGCTCGACGCTTGCCGAGCACGTCAGCGTAGTGACGACGCGGCCCCTCATTCCGAGCTCCCCTCCTATATAGGAGAGAAGAAGCGGCGTGAGCTCGCGGACCGCAAGGATGTTTCCGTATTCGTCCACGGCCGCGGCGCGGTCTCCGTCGCCGTCAACAAGAATGCCGAGGTCAGCTCCCGTGGCAACTACTGCCTGCTCGCAGGCATCGGCCCACGGGTCCTTTGGGTCGGGGTGGATGCCGTCAAAGTCCTCGGTCTTCTCGGCGTGTATCTCTATGACCTCATGGCCAAGGGAGCGGACAAGGCCGGCAAGCACGCCGGAGGCAGATCCATACATGGGATCAACGACCACCTTGAGCGGCCTGATTGCCGGGCCGCCGACAAAGCGGCCGAGCGCCTCTGCATACGGGGCCACGAAGTCCGTGACCTCAAAGGAACCGGCCTCGGTGCTGGCCTGCTGGAATATCTCTTGCTCGACCTTGTCGAGAAACTCGCGCGGACAGGTTCCGCCATCGGCACCCCTCACTATGAGGCCGCCGTATTCGCAGGACCTCTCGCTCGAGGTTATGACCACACCTCCCAAGGCCTTGGGATCGTGGGCGCAATTCCAGCCCACGGCCGGAGTCGGGCAGGGCGTGGAAGAGACCTTGACCGTAAGCCCGTAGGCGGCAATTGCGCCCGCAGCCTCGCGCGCGAACTCATCGGAACGGTGACGCGTGTCATAGCCGACGTATACGGTACCTCCCGAAGCCGGAGCCTCGTCGGCCCACAGCAGGCCAAGCGCATCGGCCACGCGCATGACGTTCTGGGAGTCAAACCCCTCGTCGAAGCGTGCGTGCCAGCCGTCGTTTCCAAAACGGATGATGGGAGTCGTTCTTTCCAAGGATGCGTTGCCCTTCTGCCGCCCGGGGCGACATTGCTCGCCGGATGCCCGACGCACTCACAACATACCCAAACGGGCCGACCAATTTGTCGCCATCGGGGAGCTTGAAAGACGAAAAGCGCGTCTCCGCAGTTGGCGGAGACGCGCTTCACGGTCTTGCTACAATGTGCGCCGCTCGGGGCAAAAACGTTGCCGATGACGGATGAAAGGGCAGGTCAAGAGCTTGATTGCAACCTAGTCCTGCGGAATCTCAACGCCTTGGCGCTCCAGGTAGCCAATGAGGCGCTGCATGGTGTCTGCAGACAGGACGTGCTCCATGAGGCAGGCCTCCTCGTCGGCGACCTCTGGCTTCACGCCAAGGTCGTGCTCGAGGAAGGTGCGCAGCGCGCGGTGGGAGCGCCAGACCACCTTGGCGTAGGCCTCGCCCTCCTCGGTGAGAACCACCCTGCCATAGCGACTCTGGACGACCATCCCCATCTCCTTGAGCTGGGAGAGGGCCTTGTTCACGCTGGCCTTCGATACCTCAAGCTGCTCGGCCACGTCCACGGAGCGCACGGACTTGTCGCCCTCCGTGCTCTCAAGCGAGAGGCGGTAGATGGACTCAAGGTAGTCCTCGCCCGCCCTGGTGAGGGAATGGCCCTCCTGGCCTTGGGAATCACCTGCGTTGGTTGCCATGTGTTTCACTCCTGTCATGGACGGCCGAGGCCGCCGGGTCTATTCAGCCGAGCTGTTGGCACGGGAGCCCTCGTTGAAGCTTGAGGGGTCCTCACCAGCATCGATGACCTTCATCATCTCGTCCAGCTCATCCCAGTCGGCAACGACGTACGAGACGCCATCGACGTTCTCGGGGGCAGACGGCACATATGCAGTGTATATGCCCGTCTCGGTGTTCATGCCCCTCATCTCGTTGGCAAGTCCCGCAATCTCAGTGACTGACATGTCGGTGATGACCATGTCGGCGCAGGAGTTGATCACGCCCACGAGCTTGGTGGGGTCGGTGGTGGTGAGGACCTGTGCGACGAGGGACTTGACGAAGGTGCGCTGGTGACGCATGCGCGTGTAGTCACCATCGACAAAGTAGCGGCAACGGCAGTAGAAGAGCGCCTGAGCACCATTGAGAACCTGCTCGCCCTTCTTGAGCTCGGTGACATCGTCAAAGTGGACGGTGTCCTTCATGTCCATGTCCACGTCGACGGTCACGCCACCTAGGGCATCCGTTATGCCCGAGAGACCATCGAAGTTGACCTCCGCGTAGTGGGAGATCTCCACGTGGCACAGGTCGCTCACAATCTGGACCATGCCGGCGGCACCGTCATAGGTGTGGACAGCGTTGATCTTCATCTTGGAGCCCTTCCACGTGACCATGGTGTCGCGCGGAATGGAGAGCAGGGTCGCCGTCTTCTGCTGGGGGTCGATCCTGGCAAGGATGATGGTGTCGGAGCGGTACTGGGTCTCTCCAGGACGGCCGTCCGTGCCAAGGAGAAGGACATAGTACGGGTCGTTGGGGGCCTCGCGCTCGTTCAGCGCCTCGCGGAGCTCCGTGGTGACGACCTCGCTGTTGTTCATCCTTGACTGGAGGTTGGCCACGAGCGCGGCCACGGCAACTCCCGAGCCGGCGAGAAGGACGACCAGCGCGACGAGAAGCGTCCTCACGGCAAAGCTGCGACGGCGCTTCTTGGCAAGGCGGTCGTGGTAGCCCCCCGCCGTGGCACGGCTGTAGGGGGCGGGACCTTGGCCGGCAAAGTGGTTACCAGGCGCCGCGTTCTTGTTGCGTCCGTGACGCCCCATCATGCTCACCAGCCCTAGTCGAGAAGATTGGTGGGCTCGGGGACGCTCGTGCGCTGGGCATGGGCCCCAAGCGAGCAGAGCTTCTCGACAAAGCCCTCATAGCCGCGATCGATGTGGTGGATGGCAGAGACGGTGGTGAGGCCGTCGGCAACGAGGCCGGCCATGACGAGGGCCGCGCCGCCGCGCAGGTCAGGAGACTTCACCTGGGTGCCCGAGAACGCCGGCACGCCGTGGACGATGGCGTGGTGACCCTCGATGACGATGTTGGCGCCCATGCGCTGCAGCTCGCTCGCGAACATGAAGCGGCTCTCAAAGACGTTCTCCGTGATGATGCAGCTGCCCTCGGCCATGGCGAGAAGGCACATGGTCTGGGCCTGCATGTCGGTCGGGAAGCCCGGGAATGGCAGCGTCTGGATGTCGGTGGGACGAAGGGGCTTGTCTCGCCAGGCGGTGCACTCTCGCTCGCCGCGCTCGATGGAGATGCCCATCTGCTCGTACTTCTTAAGGACGAGCCCAAGGTGCTTGGGGTCAAAGCCACGAACGGTGACGGGCTTGCCGCACAGGCCGCCGATGGCAAGGAAGGTGCCCGCCTCGATGCGGTCCCCCACCACGGCGTGCGTGACAGGGCGCAGCTCGGAGACGCCCTCGATCTCAATGACCGGGGAGCCGGCGCCCTTGATGTGGGCGCCCATCTCGTTGAGCATGTTTGCGAGGTCGACGATCTCGGGCTCGCGGGCGGCGTTGTCGATGACTGTGGTGCCCTTGGCAAAGACCGAGGCCATCATGAGGTTCTCGGTGGCGCCGACGCTCGCGAAGGCAAGCGTCACGGCCTCTCCGTGAATGCCGTTGGGCGTGGAGGCGTGGATGTTGCCGTGGTCAATCTTGAACTCGACGCCCAAGGCCTCCAGTCCGAGGATGTGCATGTCGATCTTGCGGGCGCCAATGTTGCAGCCGCCAGGCATGGCAACGACGGCCTTGCCGAACCGCGAGAGAAGCGGTCCGAGCACGGCCGTCGATGCGCGCATCTGGACGACGAGGTCGTAGGGGGTCTCCCACGAGTCGACGCCAGAGGTATCGATCTTGAGGATGTGCTCGTCAACGACCTCGATCTTGGCGCCGAGGTTCTTGAGCACCTTGCCCATGACGTGAACGTCCGCGATGTTGGGGACGTTAGTGAGCGTGGTGACGCCGGATGCCATGAGCGTGGCCGCCATAAGCTTGAGGGCCGAGTTCTTTGCTCCCTCGACCGTAACCGTACCGGTGACGGGATAACCGCCCTCAACCTGTATGACGTCCATGCGTCCTCCGTATCAACTGGACTTCTGCGTTAGTCCCTCATTGTCTGCTTCAGCAGAAGGTTACACCAGTTGACCTTGTTATCGTAGTAAGCGCGGCGGTGGTCACCCTCGTCACACGCCTCGCGGGCCTCGATGGCCTCGTCGCGGGTGCGACGGACCACGTCGGGGTCGATGTCATCCGTGCGGCGGGCATGGTCCGCCAGCACGATGACCTCGTCGTCCTGGATCTCCGCGTAGCCACCGGAGACCACGACGTCCTCCTCGCCACCGCCATCCTGCGGCAGCTTCTTCATGCGGACGACGCCGTTGCCCAGGGCGACGATCTCTGCCGCGTGGCCGGGATAGACACCCAGCTCGCCGGCATAGGTCACCAGGACGAGGCTGGCGACAGGGCCCTGGAAGAGGGCCCTGTCCGGCCTCACGAACTGAACGCTCAGCTCTGCCATTGCTTGTTCCTAGTTCTGGTCGGCGGCAGCCATGGCGGCGGCGCGCTGACGGACGTCATCGATGTTGCTGGCATAGCGGAAGGCCTGCTCAGGCAGGTCGTCGCACTTGCCGTCAACGATCTCGCCGAAGGAGCGCACGGTGTCTTGGACGGTGACGTAGGCACCGGGGTTGCCCGTGAACTTCTCCGCGACGTGGAAGGACTGGGACAGGAACTGCTGGATCTTACGAGCGCGAGCAACGACGTTCTGCTGTTCCTCGGAGAGCTCGTCCATTCCCAGGATGGCGATGATGTCCTGCAGGTCGGAGTACTCCTGCAGCGTCTCCTGGACGGCCATGGCCACGCGGTAGTGCTCCTCGCCCACGATGGAGGGGTCAAGAGCGGAGCTCGAGGAGGCCAGCGGGTCCACGGCCGGGTAGATACCCAGCTCCGTGATGGAACGGGAAAGGACCGTGGTGGCGTCCAGGTGCGTGAACGTGGTGGCCGGGGCCGGGTCGGTCAGGTCGTCGGCGGGAACGTAGACGGCCTGGACGGACGTGATGGAACCCTCCTTGGTGGAGGTGATGCGCTCCTGCAGCTCGCCCATCTCGGTGGCCAGCGTGGGCTGGTAGCCAACGGCGGACGGCATGCGGCCGAGAAGTGCGGAGACCTCAGAGCCAGCCTGAGAGAAACGGAAGATGTTGTCGATGAACAGCAGCACGTCCTGACCCTGGTCACGGAAGTACTCGGCCGTGGTCAGGCCGGAGAGGGCCACGCGCATACGGGCTCCAGGCGGCTCGTTCATCTGGCCGTAGACCAGGCAGGTCTTGTTGATGACGCCGGACTCGGTCATCTCGAGGAACAGGTCGGTGCCCTCACGGGTGCGCTCGCCGACGCCGGTGAAGACGGACGTGCCGCCGTGCTCCTGGGCGAGGTTGTTGATGAGCTCCTGGATGAGGACGGTCTTGCCGACGCCGGCGCCGCCGAACAGGCCGGTCTTGCCGCCGCGGACGTAGGGCTCCAGCAGATCGATGGCCTTGATGCCCGTCTCGAAGATCTCGGTCTGGGTGGTCAGGTCCTCAAAGGCAGGAGCCGGGTGGTGGATGGGATAGTACTGGACGTCGTCAGGCGTCTTGCCGCCGTCGACCGGCTCGCCGATGACGTTCCAGACGCGGCCCAGCGTGGAGGGGCCGACCGGCATCATCATGGGGTGGCCGGTGTCCTTGACCTTGAGGCCACGGGTGAGGCCGTCGGTCGAGGACATGGCGACGGTGCGGACGACGCCGCCCTCGAGCTGGGACTCGACCTCCAGCACGGTGTGGACGTGGCCCATGGGGGTGTCGCCGTCAACGATGAGCGCGGTGTAGATGCCGGGCACCTGGCCGTCGAACTTGACGTCGACGACAGGTCCGACGACACGAACGACCGTGCCCTCGCCCACGCTCTTGTTGAGCTTGTGGTACGCGGCCTCCTCGAGGGCGGTACGCGTCTCCTGGGTGTTCTCTGGCATTAGTAGTCCTCCAATGCGGACGCGCCGCCGATGATCTCGTTGAGCTCGGTGGTAATGGCTCCCTGGCGCTCACGGTTGTACGTGCGCGAGAGGGTGCCCAGCACCTCGTTTGCGTTATCGGTGGCCGACTGCATGGCACGACGGCGGGCGCCGTGCTCTGCTGCGGCCGAATCGAGCAGCGCGTGGAAAATGACCGTCCTGAAGTAGGCGGGGAGAAGCTGGCCCAAGACCTCCTCCGGGGAGGGGTCGAAGGCGAAGTCGGTGTACTCGTGACCCTCGATCTTGCTGAGGGCCTCGGGCGTGCGCGGCTTGTTGGGCATGGTGAGCTGCTCCTTGGTGATGGGAAGCAGCTGCTCCGTGACCTGGGTCTGCTCGACACGGTTCTTGGCGTGCCAGTAGCAGAGCACCACGCGGTCGTAGGCACCCTTGGCGTAGCCCTCCATGACAAAGGAGGCAATGCGGTCCGCCTCGTCCATGTTGGGCTCCGAGGAGATGCCCACGAAGGACATTGCCGGCTTCACCTTGCGGAACGTGAAGTACTCGGTGGGCTTGCGGCCACACGTGATGACGGAGCTCTTGATGCCCTGCTCGGCAAGGCGCTCCATCTCGTGCTCCACGTAGCGCTGGGGGCCGATGTTGAAGCCGCCGGCCAGGCCCCTGTCGGAGGCAACGAGAACGAACAGGACGTTCTTCTCGGCGCCATGCTTTGCCAGCAGGGGCTGGGAGGCGTCGAAGCCCGCGCTGGCCACGTTGGCCAGCATGCGGGTGACGGCGTCCTTGTAGGGCTCGGCCTGCTCCGCCTTCTCGAGGGCACGGCGGATCCTCGCGGTGGAGATCATCTCCATCGTGCGAGTGATCTGCATGGTGCTCTTGATGGAGCTCATGCGCCTCTGAATCTCGCGAAGGTTCGCCATGTCTAGTTACTCCTGGCCCTTCTCGGCTGCGGTCTGATCGGGGCTCGTGGTCTTTTCGGCGGCGTGCGCGACGTCACTCTCCTGCTTCTTGTTGGGGTGCTCCAGAAGGAACTCCTGCTTGAAGTGGGCGATGTGCGTCTTGAGGCGCGCCTGCTGGTCATCGGAAAGCTTGCCGTCCGTGAGGGACTTCCTCAGGGCCGGGTGCTTCTCCGCCATGTACTTGGCCAGGCCGTCGCGGAACAGATTCACGTGGTTGAGGTCGATGTCATCGAGGAAGTTCTCCTTGGCGGCAAAGATCGCCGCGATCTGGTCGCGGACGTCAAGGGCGGAGTAGCGCTGCTGCTTGAGCATCTCCATCATGTGGGCGCCGTGGTTGAGCTGGTACTGCGTGGTGGCGTCCAGGTCGGAGCCAAACTGCGAGAAGGCCTGCTTCTCGCGGTAGCTGGCCAGGTCCAGACGGAGGGTGCCGGAGACCTGCTTCATGGCCTTGACCTGAGCGTCGCCACCGACTCGGGACACCGAGATGCCCACGTCGACGGCCGGGCGCTGGCCCTGGAAGAAGAGGTTGGACTGCAGGTAGATCTGACCGTCGGTGATGGAGATCACGTTGGTCGGGATGTACGCGGAGACGTCGCCCTCCTGGGTCTCGATGATCGGGAGTGCCGTGAGGGAGCCGGCGCCGTTGGCGTCAGACAGCTTGCAGGCGCGCTCGAGCAGGCGAGAGTGCAGGTAGAAGATGTCGCCGGGGTAGGCCTCGCGTCCGGGCGGACGGTGCAGCGTAAGCGACATCTGACGATAGGCGACTGCCTGCTTGGACAGGTCGTCGTAGACAACGAGCACGTGACCGCCGGGGTGGGTCTCATCCGCGGGGTTGCCGTACTGGTCGTTGTACATGAAGTACTCGCCGATGGCAGCGCCGGCCATGGGGGCAATGTACTGCATGGGCGCGGAGTCGGCGGCGGTGGCGGCGACGATGACCGTCTTGTCCAGCACGCCGTGCTGGGCCAGGGACTCCCTGATCGCGGCGACCGTGGAGGCCTTCTGGCCGATGGCCACGTAGATGCAGAGCATGTCGGTGTCGCGCTGGTTGACGATGGCGTCGATGGCGATGGCCGTCTTGCCGGTCTTGCGGTCGCCGATGATGAGCTCACGCTGGCCGCGGCCGATGGGCACCATTGCGTCGATGGCGAGAAGACCCGTCTGGACGGGCTCGCACACCGGCTGGCGCTCCATGATGCCAGGGGCCTTGAACTCGATGGGACGACGGTGCGTGGTCGGGATGGGGCCAAGGCCGTCGATGGGCTGGCCGAGGGGGTTGACGACGCGGCCGAGCATTGCGTGGCCAGCCGGGATGTCCATGACGCGACCGGTGGTACGGCACTCGTCACCCTCCTTAATGTCCTCGACGTCGCCGAAGAGAACGGCGCCGACCTCGTCGCGGTCGAGGTTTTGCGCCAGGCCGTAGACGTCGCGGCCCGTGGCGGAGCTGGTGAACTTGAGGAGCTCGCCCGCCATGGCGGTCTTGAGGCCGGTCACGTGCGCGATGCCGTCGCCGACCTCGGTGACGACGGAGGCCTCCTGGTGGTCGACGGTGGCGTTGATCTGGGACAGCTGGTCACGCAGCGTGTCCATAATCTTGGCAGAGCTGATGGAGTCTGACATTTATTCCTCACCTCCGATGAAAGAAGAGGAGAGCGTCTTACGGATGTTTGCGAGCTGGGCGCGAACGGACGCGTCATAGCGCTTGCCGCGCGCCTCGAGCATGATGCCGCCAATGATGCTGGGGTCGACGCGCTCCACGAGGAAGACGGGAGCGTTGAGGTCGGCCTCGGCCTTGGCACGGACCTTCTCGCGAAGGTCGTCGTCCAGGGGAACGGCCGTGGTGACCGTCACGGAGACCGTCTTGTCCTCGACGTCCAGGTATTCCTTGTACTGCTTGGCAACCTGGGCCACGAGGTCGAGGTCGTCCTCGCGCTGCATGGCGGCGAGGGTCTCCAGGACCTCCGGGGAGAACTTGCGGGCGTGCTGCCACTGCACGAGGTCGGCGTTGGCGCGTCCCTCGGAGCGGGCAGCCTCCATGAGTGCCCTGGTGTATGCCTCGACCTTCTCGGCCTCCGCACGCTTACTTGTCATCGGGGGCGCCCACTTCCGCGAGGTATTTCTCGGCGAGCTTGCGCTGCTCGGCCTCGCTCAGGTCGTTACCGATGATCTTGGTGGCGATCTCCACTGAGAGGTCGACCACAGAGCCGGACAGCTCAATCATGGCCTTGTGACGCTCCGAGTCAACGGCGCCGTGGGCCTTGGCGATGATGTCGGCAGCCTCGCGCTGGGCCTTGGCGAGCACGTGGGAGCGCTCCTCCTCGGCCTCCTTCTTGGCCTTGGCGATGATGGCCTCGGCCTCGCGGTGGGCCTCCACGATCTTGTCCTCGTAGCCCTTGGCCTGCTCGGCCGCCTCCTGCTTGGACTTGGCGGCGGCGTCAAGGTCGTCCTGGATCTTCTGCTGACGCTTGTCCATCATCTGCAGGACCTGCGGCCAGACGAGCTTGGCCAGAACGATCCAGATGATGAGGAAGGCAATCAGCGCCGGGATGAACTCCGCGGGCTTGGGAATCAGGATGTCTGCTCCGACCCCCTCAGCCAAGGCGAAGGTCGGCGTCGCCAAGACGGCCGCGGCAGCTGCTGCGCCCGCACGGGCGAGAAGACCTCTCGTATTGCTGTTCATAAGTGCCTCCAAAAGGGTTCCGCGTCAGTTACTTAACGATCAGGCTGACGACGAAGCCGATGAGGGCGAGTGCCTCGACGAATGCGGAGCCGAGGATGAAGACCGTGAACAGACGGCCCTGGACCTCAGGCTGGCGAGCCATACCCTGTGCAACACCGCTGGCCGCCAGGCCAATGCCGATGCCAGCGCCGATAACGCCAAGACCATAACCAACGACACCGAGAGCTCCCACTGTTCCTCCTTTGTCATTCGCCCCATTGCTTTCTTGTTTTTACGGGGGCGAGTTCCAAAACAAACTTACGACGTGCTATGAACTGCGGACGCAGGTCCGCGAGTTGCCTTGCTTTTGCCTTACTCCTCGTCGGACTCGGCGATCTGGATGTAGACCGCGGAGAGAAGCGCGAAGACGTAGGCCTGGATGGCCGCGACCATGATCTCGACCACGTAGATGACGAGCAGGATGAGCACCCACATGACCGAGGCGCCCGCCTGGGCCACGGCGGCGGCGGAGAAGGCCGTCAGCAGCGGCTGGAAGAAGAGCGAGGCCAGGATGGCGAAGGTGCCCATGACGACGTGGCCGGCGAAGAGGTTGCAGAACAGACGGACGGCCAGCGTGATCAGGCGCAGGATGGTGGAGAAGACCTCGATGAGCCAGACCACGGCGTTGAGCGGGAAGGCGACGCCGGCGGGGGCGAGGCTCTTGGCGTAGCCCAGGGCGCCGTGCTTCTTGATGCCGCAGACGATGAAGTACACGAAGGACACGATGGCCAGGGCGCCGGTGGTGGAGATGGTGCCCGTGCCCGGCTTGCAGCCCGGGATGATGCCAACGATGTTGTTGGCAAGCACCACCAGGAAGAGCGAGGCGATGAACGGGAAGTGCCTGCGCCAGGTGTCTCCCAGCAGGCCCTTGCACATGTCGTCACGCACGAACTCCACCAGGTACTCCATGGCGTTCACGAAGCGGCCCTGCGGCACGAGGCTCGCGGACTGCTTCTTCTTGAAGACAAAGAGCAGCACGAGCATGAGCACCACGGCCACGGCGAACCAGAACGAGTACTGGGTGAAGCCGACGGTGTCCAGGTTGCCCACGATGGGCGTGGACGTGAAGCTCGAGACGAGCTCGTCAACCTCACCGCTCAGGGCGTCAAGAGGATTCACTTGCGCTTCCTTTCCGTATAGGGCGGGCTAGAGCCTGCCGTTGGCAGCCATCCAACCCCTCACGGCCTCCACAGCCCAGAAGAGCAGGAAGGCCGCAACCATCGCACAGCCAAAGGGCAGGACCTTCTCGGCGGCAAAAAGCCTCACCGCGATCAGGACCAGGGAGAGCATCAGAAACGACGCCAGGATGCTGACCAGCCCGAGGCTGACGCTCACCCTTGTACCCTTTTTCAAGGCGCGCTCAAACAGGAATCCGGGGGCGGCGCAACCGACCAGACCGCATAGAACTCCGGCCATGACCTCGGGCGCTATGTCCACCGGGCACCTCCCGTCCGGGCGCGTCTCTTTTGACCGCAAGAACAATAATTGAACGCGAGTCAAAAATCAACAAAATCCTTCTCCGTGGCTCCGTTTCGTCACAATTCGAAGCACTGTCAATGACCAATGCTCCAAACGGTTCCAAAAATCCCCCTCAGCGGAGCCCTGAGGAGGCTGGGCGACGAGAAAAGCGCTCTTGTCGCTCTAGAAGGTTCCGAAGATGCGGTCGCCCGCATCGCCGAGGCCAGGCCTGATGTAGGCGTTCTGGTCAAGGCAGCGGTCGAGCGAGCAGGTGTAGAGACGAACGTCCGGGTCGGCCTTCAGCACGGTGGCCACGCCCTCGGGGGCAGAGACCAGCGTGAGGCAGCGGATGTCCTTGGCGCCGGCCTCGCGCAGGTACTGCAGGGCCGCGACGAGCGAGCCGCCGGTGGCCAGCATGGGGTCGACCACCAGACAGGTGCGCTCCCCCACGTCGGACGGGAGCTTGCAGTAGTACGGGTGCGGCTCGTGGGTCTCGGGGTCGCGGAACATGCCCACGTGACCCACGCGCGCGGAGGGAACGAGCTGCAGGATGCCATCGACCATGCCCAGGCCCGCACGCAAGATGGGCACGACGGCGACCTTCTTGCCCGCCAGGCGCTTGCACTTGGCGGTCTCAAGCGGGGTCTTGACCTCGACGTCCTCCAAGGGGAAGTCCCTCATGGCCTCGTAGCCCTCGAAGATGGCGAGCTCGGTCACGAGCTGACGAAACTGGTTGGTGCCGGTCTGCTCGTCTCGCAGGATGTGCAGCTTGTGCTGCACAAGCGGGTGGTCGACGACGGTGAGCCGGCTGGAGTCAAACTGGACACTCTGGGTTTGCACGCCTACTCCTGACCGGTGAAGTCGGCGGGAACGCCCTCGAAGGAGGGGTCGTCCTCGCGCATGATCTTCTGGACGCGGCCGGTGTGGCGGCCGCCGCCGAACTCGGTGGTGAGGAAGGTGTCGACGATCTGCTCGTTGAGCTCCAGGGGCACGAAGCGGCCGGAGAGGCCGATGACGTTGCAGTCGTTGTGCTCGCGGCAGAGCTCGGCAAACTGGACGGTCTGGATGGCCGTGGCGCGGATGCCAGGGACCTTGTCGGCAGTCATGGCAATGCCAAGGCCGGTGCCGCAGATGACGACGCCGCGGTCAGCGTCGCCGCGGGCCACCATGCGGCCCACCTTGTCGCCAAAGTCGGGGTAGTCGACGCGGTCGTCCGTGGCGGGGCCAAGGTCGATGACCTCGTGGCCCAGAGAGCGGATGTGCTCGATGATGGGGGCCTTCTGGATGAAGCCCGCGTGGTCGGAGGCAACGGCAATGCGCATGTGAGTTCCTTCCCTTCGTGCGGCAATTAGCTCGCGCTTGTTCACAGTCGCACTTAGGTTAGCACGCTGCAACCCGAGTCAGCCTCTGCATAAAGCAGCGATAAAGACCCAGGGCCCCGGGGGACGGGGCCTCGGGTTACAGGACGTCTGCCGCTGGAATGGCGCCCTCGCGCAGGACGCGGGGCGAGGCCCCCGCGCAGTCCACGATGGTCGAGGGCACGGCCAGCGGCGCGGCGCCCGCGTCAAGCACGAGGTCCGCCTCGGCAAGGATCTGAGGGGCGAGCTCGGCCGCGCAGGTGGCCGCGGGGCAGCCGTGGAGGTTGGCGCTCGTCTGCGCCAGGGGCTCGCCCAGCTCGGCGAGAATTGCCTCGACTACCTTGGAGGCCGGGTCGCGCAGGGCGATGGTCGCGGGCCCGCGCAGGCCGTCGGGGCCGAGGCTGCCGGGCTGCACGTACTCCGGCGGGCACTTCTCGCCAGCCGTGACCACGAGGGTGAGGGCGCCCGGCCAGAAGCGTCGGGCCAGGTCACGGGCATAGCCAGGGACGTCGGAGCCCCAGCGGTCAAGGCCGTCCTGGCCGCTCACAAACCACGGGAGGGTCTGAGCGAGATCGCGCCTCTTGATGGAGAAGACCTTGCGATGGGCGGGGTTGTCAGCGGTGGCGGCGCAGGCCAGGCCGTAGACGGAGTCGGTGGGCACCGCAAGGACGCCGCCACGGCGCAAAACCTCCACCGCGCGGGAGACGACCTCGGGCTCGGGGGCGGCCGGATTGACCTTGACCACCTTCTGGGCGATGACCGGGGAGGCGGCGGGCAGCTCCCCCTCCCTCACGGCGACAAGCACGCGCGGGCGGTGGGTGAGATCCTCGCGGACCTCCACGCTGGCCCAGCCGCCTGCGGCGCGGGTGAGCTCGGCGGCCTTGTCCAGGTGGCCCTCAAAGAGCTCGAGCGCCATCGTGCCGCCGGGGCAGAGCGCGCGAGGCGCCAGCTCCAGGATGCGGCGGAAGACGTCGAGTCCGTCCGCGCCGCCGTCAAGCGCCAGCTCAGGCTCGTTGTCCTTGACCTCGGCCGGGACCTCGTTTGCTAGGACGGCCGTGGGAATGTAGGGCGGGTTGGAGACCAGGACGGAAAACGTGCCCATGAGGGCGGGGTCCACGTCGGCCGCGAGGTCGGTCTGGACGATGTCCACGGCGTCCGCGAGCCCCAGGGCCTCGCGATTGCGGGTTGCCAGGTCAACGGCGACGGGCGAGAGGTCCGTGGCGACGACGCGGGTGCCCGGGCGCTCGGAGGCGACGGAGAGCGAGATGCAGCCGGTGCCGGTGCCTATCTCCAGCACGCGCGTGGGCCCGCCGGCGGCGCGCGCGGCGGCGTCGACGCCCTCGAGCGCGGCGTCCACCAGGACCTCGGTCTCTGGGCGCGGAATGAGCACGCCCTTCTCGCAGCGCAGGACAATGTGGCGGAAGGGCATCTCGCCCGTGACGTACTGGAGGGGCTCGCCGGCGGCGCGGCGCTCAATGCCGGCGTGCATGCGGTCGAGCTCCTCGGGGGCCAGGGGGCGGTCGAAGTTGACGTAGAGCTCCACGCGAGAAAGGCCCGTCGCGTCGCACAGCAGCCACTCGGCCGAGTGGCGCGGGTGCTCGTCGCCGTGACGCCCCAGGTAGCCGCAGGTCCACTCGAGGATGCGCTTGACGGTCCAGGGCTCTTGCTGCGGCATGGCTGGCCTTTCTGACGGGACGGCCCGGCAACCGGGCCCGGATGGCATGGCGCCCGCCGGCAGGTGCCGACGGGCGCGGGGACAGATCTCTGGAGCCGGGAGCTACACGGCCTGGGCGAGCTTCTCGGCGCGCTCGGCGGCCGCAAGGGCGTCGATGACGTCGGCGAGGTTGGAGCCCAGAAGGACGCCGTTGTAGGTGCTGTTGAAGCCGATGCGGTGGTCGGTCACGCGGTCCTGCGGCTGGTTGTACGTGCGAATCTTCTCGGAGCGGTTGCCGTGGCCAATCTGGGAGAGGCGCTCGGCGCCCTGCTCGGCCTGCTGCTTCTCGAGCTCCATCTCGTACAGGCGGGCGCGCAGCATCTGCATGCAGACCTCGCGGTTCTGGATCTGGGAGCGCTGGTCCTGGGACTGCACCACGGTGTTGGTGGGCAGGTGCGTGATGCGCACGGCGGAGTAGGTGGTGTTGACGCACTGACCGCCAGGGCCGGAGGCGCAGTAGGTGTCGATGCGCAGGTCGGACTGCTCGATGTGGATGTCGATCTCATCCGCCTCGGGCAGCACGGCCACGGTTGCCGTGGAGGTCTGGATGCGGCCCTGGGCCTCGGTCTTGGGGATGCGCTGGACGCGGTGGACGCCGGACTCGTACTTCATGACGGAGTAGACGCGCTCGCCGGTGACCTTGAACTCGATGGTCTTGAAGCCGCCCGCATCGGACGGGGAGCTGGAGAGCACCTCGATCTTCCAGCCCTTGGAGGCCGCGAAGCGCTCGTACATCTTGTACAGGTCTCCCGCGAAGATGCCCGCCTCGTCGCCGCCGACGCCGGCGCGAATCTCGACGATGGTGTCCTTCTCGTCGTTGGGGTCTGCCGGGATGAGCAGGAACTTGATGTCGTCCTCGAGGGCGGGGAGCTTCTCCTCGTTGGAGGAGATGTCCTCCTGGAGCATGGCCTTCTCGTCCGCGTCGGCGGCCTCGTGCAGCATCTCCTTAGCGGCCTCGATGTCATCGAGGGCCTGCAGGTACTCGCGGGCCTTGGTCACGAGCTCGCCCTGGCTGGCGTGCTCCTTGGCAAGACGGGCGTACTCCTTGGGGTTGGAAACAACGGCCGGGTCCATGAGCTTCTGCTCGAGCTCCTGGTAGGCCGCGATGATCTTCTCTAGCCTTTCACGCATGGTGACTCCTGTGCTCAAAGTGTCATACGGGTTCCATGATAACCGCCCAAAGCCCCCGGGCTATGCCAAACTGTTGGCGTCAGACGATATCTTGCGAGGAACCACATGGATAAGAGCCGAGAGGACAACGAGAAGACCTTGGAGCGGCCGTTGCCGGCCGAGCCCGCAACCGAGGAGCTTGGCGACGCGAGGAGGCATGTCGGACAGGCGGCCGCGAACGGCGCCGACGCCGCCGGTGCCGCGCGGCCCCGCCTGAGCGACGTGACGGGCATCACCGGCAGCTACCTGCGTGCGAGCTTTGGCGATCTTCTCGCCTGGTGCAAGCGGCACAAGGGGGCGTGCCTGGCCTTTGCGGCCATTCTGGTGGCGTGCGCCTTCATCTTGGTGTCGGCCGGCCTTCACGCGCGCAACGTCCCCGGCGCGGACTTCGTAGAGAAGGACGCGTGGGCCCGCCTGGCCGCGCCCGAGTACGAGCCGGGCGTCTTTGGAAGCCAGGACCATCTATATCTGAGTGAGGTCAAGGTGGACAGCCAGCGTCGCGTGGTGCGGACCAACGACGGCTCGCAGGCGCAGTTTGGCGCCTCGGGCTATGCCGAGGCACACGTGACCGCGAAGTTTGGCAACGGATCCGTGGTAGCCACCAAGACGGCGACCCTCTCCTACGCAAAGGTGGGCTCCGCCTGGCAGGGCATTGGCGGAGAGGCCGACGCCAGCGTCTCATACGAGGCGGTGGCCGGCGTCCCAAGGGCGCAGGTCCTGGCCAACCTTGACGACCTTCTTGCCGAGGGCGAGCGCTCGCTTGCGGCCGCGGCCAAGACGGCCGGCAGCCCCGTCGGCGGCTCGGAGCTCACGCTGGCACAGATCTACGACGGCGCCAAGACAAGCATTGCGACGGAGGACTTTGACGCCGAGGCCCAAACCGAGAGCGTTGCCCTGACCTGCGTGAAGTCGAGCAGCTTTGAGTCCTACACCTGCAGGCTCACCGCGCACTTTGCCTTCAGGCCGGTCAACGGCGTCTGGGAGCTCGAGTCCGTCGAAGTCAACGATGACGCCAAGACGCGCACCTTCCAGCCGCTGGTGGGAACCTGGGAGGGCACGTTCCAGAGCCAGGAGACCGACGGCGCAAAGTGCCTGGGTGCCGGCGCAAGCCCCCTTTACGTCACCTTTGAAGCCGCCGAGACGGCCGACGGCGACGCCGGCACGCGCCTGACCGGCACTATCTCTGCCCTGGCCCACTTCCACGAGCACCCCTCCGCCGACAGCGCGTCCTGCGACGGGGACGAGAAGCTCGCCGACGTTAAGCTCGTGGCCAACTACTACGGCGGGCACAACGCCGACGTTGACTCCGACCTGGCGTTTGTGGCGACCCTCCCCGAGGAGGTGGGCGGCACCGTCACCGTGACGTTTGGCTTTGGCGCGGGCGGCGACCCCACGCAGGCCGTGGCACGCGTCCAGACCACCTACCCGCACAAGGGCACGTTCCTCTTCATCCCCTTTGACCAGACCATCACCTACACAGACGTCTACCTCCTCAAGAAGGTCAGCTAGCGGACTGCCCGCAAATTGGGGACGTGTTCATATTTGCGCAAGTTTGGGACAGGTTCGTCTCGCCGGACCCAGAGCCGGAGCCAGCGGAGACGAGCCTGTCCCCTTTTTGCGCAAATATGAACACGTCCCCAATTTGAGAAACAATTTGAGAAAAAGGGAGCCCCGCACCGGATGGATGCGGGGCTCCTTTGCTGTTGCGTTGGAACGCGCGCTACTCGGCGGCGTTCTCCTCGGCGGCAGGGGCCTCCTCGGCGGGAGCCTCGGCCTCAGCGGCAGCAGCCTTGGCAGCCTCGGCCTCAGCCTTAGCGGCGTACTCGGCGGCACGCTTGGCCTTGGCCTCAGCCTTGGCCTCAGCGGCGGCCTTGCGGGCGGCCTCGGCCTCAGCAGCCTTGGCGGCCTTAGCAGCCTTGGCCTCCTCGGCCTTCTTGAGCTGGGCGGCAGCGGCGCCACCGAACTTGTCGGCGAAGCGCTGGACGCGGCCGCCGGTGTCAACGAGCTTCTGGGTGCCGGTGTAGAACGGGTGGCACTTGTCGCACAGGTCCAGGGTCATCTCGCTCTTGGTGGAGCGGGTAACCCAGGTGTTGCCGCAGGTGCAGCGGACGGTGCACTCCACGTAATTAGGGTGAATGCCTTGCTTCATTGCAGGACTCCTCTTCTCGTGCCCTGGTTCCGACCAGAGCGGGGGTTTGTGTCCTGGTTCCGACCAGGACGGTCAAGCTGTCTGAGTGTATCAGAAAGCATGTGGTCTGAGTATGGAGAAACGCGTGTGTCTCGCCTGAAAATGCCAGGGCAGGCGAGTGCGGCCTTGCAGCATACTGGTCAGAACAAAAGCAATCCACGGAGGGCCACCATGTTTCTTGCCATAGACGTCGGCAACACGCAGTCCACGCTCGGCCTCTTTGACGACGAGGGCCAGCTGGCCAAGGGCTGGCGCATGACGAGCAGCGCCAGCGACACCTCGGACATGCTCCACGCCCGCCTGTTCTCGTACTTCCTCAAGGACGGCTACGAGCTGGCCGACGTCAGCGCCGCGGCTGTGGCCAGCGTGGTGCCTGCCCTGACGCGCGCCTGGTGGCGCTGTCTGGGGGACCTTCTGGGCAGAAGCCCGCTTCTGGTCAACGCCACCCACGACTACGGCATGCCCATCGACATGCCAAACCCGCGCACCGTCGGCGCAGACCGCATTGCCAACGCCATCGCTGCCAGAAACTCCTACGGCTCCCCCGTCATCGTGGTTGACTTTGGCACGGCGACCAACATCGACGTGGTGGACGATCGTGGCGCGTACCGCGGCGGCGCCATCTCGCCCGGCCTGATGCTCTCCGCAAACGCCCTGTTCAGCAAGGCCGCCAAGCTGGCAAGCATCCCCGTCGAGGCTCCCGAGCACGCGCTGGGCGACACCACGGAGACCGCCATGCAGTCCGGCCTGGTGATCGGCGCGGCCGCGCAGGCCGAGGGTCTCGTCTCGCGTATGAAGGCGGAGCTGGGCATCGAGAAGGCCACGGTCATCGGCACCGGCGGTCTGGCCCGCACCGTCAGCCGCGCCACGGACCTCTTTGACGCCGTGGACCCCACGCTGACCCTGCGCGGCATCCGCGAGATCTGGCTCCAGCAGCACGGCGGCGCATAAGGCACCACCCCCGACGCCCGCGCAGCAACCCCGCAACCAACAACGGCAGACAACAAGGCGAGAAGGGCCTGGCGGCATGCCGGCCCTTCTCGCCTTGCTTGGTATTGGGGTCGTTGCCTGCGGCTACTCCGCCGCGGGACGGATGCTGGCGTGCTCCGGGGCGATGTCGAGGTCACGGCCGAACTCGTTTCTGACCGTGGCGCGGCCCCAGACGTCCATGCCCACGAGGGTGCCCCTCATGGCCACCTTTCCGTTGGGGTAGACCACCTCGGCGGGCTTGCCCATGAGCGGCATGCGGTCAAAGAGCTCGTTGAGCACGGGGCCGAGGGGCGTTGCCGCGCGCCCGGCCTGGGCGATGCCCTCCGCCCACGACGTCACGTGGGCAAGCACGCCCTCGGCCACGGCGTCCGCCAGGGCATCGGCCGTCTGCTCGGTCACACCGCCAAGGACCACGTGGCAGACGACGAACATGCCCTCGCCGTAGCCCGCCGTGGTGCGGACCGTGGCCATGACGCCGTCGGGCCCGCAGACGTCATGCGGCCAGGCAACACCCACCTCGCTGGCGCCCAGGCCAGCGAGGGCGTCGGCCACGCCAAGCGCCGCCGCATAGGGAACGCCCGTCAGGAAGGCCATGCCCACCTCAGGGCGCACGACCACCTCGACCAGCAGCACATCCGCGTCAAGCTGGACGTTCCTCGCGCCCGCAGGCGCGCCATCGCGGGCAAGCTCGACGATGTCGGCAAAATCAGACATGCAAGCAGCTCCTCTTACTCCCACACAACGGGGCCAAGGTCGGATGTTACGGCGCCGACACGCTGCTCGCACGGCAGGACGCTGACCCCACCATGAGCGAGGAAGCGCGCGGGGTCGTGCATGAGGTCCTCCATGGGCACAATGACGTAGTCGCGCTCGCCCAGGCGGGGGTGCGGCAGCGTCAGCTTGGCACCCTGGTGGGCCTCCCCCTCGATCCACATGAGGTCGCAGTCGATGGTGCGGGCCGAGGTGCCGGGCTTCTTTGGGTCGCGCGTCTTGGCATCGGCGCGACGGCGGCCCAGACTCTTCTCCACCTCAAGCAGTTTGTCCATGAGGACCAGCGGGTGAAGCTCGGTGCGGACCTCAACCACGCAGTTGGCCACTGAGGTGGCAATGCCGTAGGCGGGCTCGGTGTCGTAGGCGTGGCTGACGGCCGCGACGCAGGTGAGGGGAATCTCGTCGATGAGCTGCGTAGCGCGGGCGAGGTTGCCCAGGCGGTCCCCAACGTTGGAGCCCAGGCTGATGAAGCCCTGGCGGGAGTCCTTGTGGCTCACCGCCCAGTAGGCGTTGATGGCCTGGGCCGCGCCGGCCACGTCGTGCACGCGCAGGATGCGGGCCCCGTTTGCCACGGCGGAGATGCAGATGCCCTGGGTGGCGGCATCGCGCGCGGAGGCGTCCTCCACGCCGGAGACCGCGCCCACAAAGCGCTTGCGGCTCACGGCCGTGAGCACCGGGTAGCCCATGGAGACCATGGAGCGCGTGGCACGCTGGATGACCACGTCCTCATCGGCAAACTTGTCAAAGCCCGGACCGGGGTCGATGCAGATGCGCTCGCGCTGGACGCCCGCACGCATGAGGGTGCGGGCCTGGTCGCCCAGAAAGCCCATGACCTGGCGCATGATGGGGGCCTCGTCGGGCAGCGTGAAGCGGTGGGAGCTCACGGTGGTGCGGGGCGGCTCCGGACGCGCGGGGCGACTCTCGTCAAGGACCACCTGGCGACGCGGGGCGTGCGTGCCCAGACCGCCCTGGTCCCAGTGCATGACCACCAGGCCGCAGTCCGTCTCGGCGGCAACCTGCACCATGGCCGGGTCGGTGAAGCCGGTCACGTCGTTGATGATGGAGGCGCCCAGGCGCGCGCAGAGCTGGGCCACCTCGGCGTGGCGCGTGTCGACTGAGACCACGGCACCCTCGGCGACGAGCCCCCTCACCACGGGGACGATGCGCTCCGCCTCCTCCTTGGGCGAGACGGGCCGATGGCCCGGGCGGGTGGACTCCCCGCCGACGTCGATGATGTCGGCACCCTCGTCGAGCATCTGAAGGCCGCGCTGGATAGCGGCATCGGGGTCAAGGTTCCTGCCGCCGTCGGAGAACGAGTCAGGCGTGACGTTGAGGATTCCCATGATGCGCGGGCGGGCAAGGCCAATCTCGTGCTTGCCGCAGCGCCAGGTGCCGTAGTTCTCTCTGAGCATGGTCAAACCTTTCAGGACCGGTTGATTCAAGCTTCCATTGTACCCGGCGGGCGCAGGCGGCCCGCAAACGCCAGACAGACGCTAGAACTCAAACGCCTTTGCGATGTCGCACGCGCACACGAGGTCCGCGCTGACGTCCTGAGGCGTGGGCTGCTTGTTGACGATGACCAGTCTGGAGCCGCCAAAGTAGTTGACCAGGCCCGCGGCCGGATAGACCACGAGGGACGTCCCGCCAACAATCAGCAGGTCGGCCTTGGATATTGCCTCCACCGAGGCGAGAAGCACGCGCTCGTCCAGGCTCTCCCCGTACAGGACCACGTCCGGCTTGATGGCGCCGCCGCACTCCGGGCAGCGCGGAGCGCCCTCGGTGCCCATGACCCACTCGGCCGAGTACGTGTGTCCGCAGCGCTGGCAGACGTTGCGATGGACCGAGCCGTGGAGCTCCAGCACGTTCTTGGAACCAGCGGCCTGGTGAAGGCCGTCGATGTTCTGGGTCACCACGGCCGCAAGCTTGCCCTCGCGCTCCAGCTCGGCGAGCTTGAGGTGGGCCCGGTTGGGCTTGGCTCCGAGCGCGATCATGCGCGTGCGATAGAAGTCGAAGAACTCCTCGGTGTGCGTGACGTAGAAGCCGTGCGAGAGCATCTCCTCGGGCGGGTACTTGAAGTGCTGGTGGTAGAGGCCGTCCTCACTGCGGAAGTCCGGGATGCCCGAGGCCGTGGAGACTCCCGCGCCCCCAAAGAAGACCACCGAGGAGGCCTCCCCAACTGCCGCGGAAAGCTCGGCCGCCGCCTCGACGGCGTCAGAAATCACTCGTCCCATGCACTTCTCCCCTCTTCTTGTCGATGCTCGGAAGTATAGGACTGCGCTGGTGCCGCCTATTTGAATCAGCGTCAGAAAATGGGGTATCAACTCTTGCGTTGAACCTGCGCCCACGGGCGCCCAAGCACGGGAGACCACATGAGAGACCTCACGCCCAACGTCTGCGACTGCGCCCTCGCCTTTGAGGGCGGCGGATACCGGGAGACCTTCTCGGCCGGAATCGCCACCGTCCTGATGGACGTGGGCATTCGGTTTGGCTACGTGTGCGGCATCTCCGCGGGCTCCTCAAACACCGTAGACTACGTGTCCGACGACAAGCGGCGCGTGCGCGAGGCATTCATGATGCACAAGGCCGCCCGCGAGGCTACAGGCCTGCGCTCCCTCGCCCACGGCCACGGCTACTTTGACGCCGACGCCCTCTATGAGGACGCCGTCACCCAAGGCGCCCTGCCGTTTGACTACGAGACCTTCATGGCAAACCCCGCCGACGTGCGCATCCAGGCCTTCCAGAGGGACACCGGCCGCACGCTCAGGTTTGGCAAGGAGGGCATGACGGACGCCGTGCGCCTCATGGACATCGTGCGCGCCAGCTCCACGCTGCCGGGGGCCATGACCCCGCGCCCCGTGGACGGACACGTGCTTTACGACGGCGGCCTTGGCAAGGGCGCCGGCCTTCCCGTCTGCATGGCCGAGAAGGACGGCTACGCCAAGACCTTCTTTGTGGCGACGCGCCCCAAGGGCTACCGCAAGCAGCCGCCGACCGCCACCGAACAGCGCATCTACGAGCGGCTGGCGGGAGACTACCCCTACCTGCTGAGCGCGCTCATGACCAGGTGGGAGCGTTACAACGTGGAGCTCGAGCGCATCGAGCGGCTGGCCAGCGAGGGCAGCGTCTACGTGGTCTGGCCCGAGCAGATGATGGTCTCTTCCGGAACCACCAACGCGACGCTGCTCAATGCCCAGTTTGAGGCGGGACGCGCCCAAGGCATCCGCGAGCTGCCCCGGTGGCGCGAGTTCCTGTTTGGCTCCGCCGACGGCGGCCCGCAGCCGCCTGACGGGTGGGACGGCTACATCACCATCGGCTAGGCGCAGACGGGGCCGGCCAGGGCTACACTTGAGGCCATTGCCAAACGAGAAACCCATCCGTTAGGAGCCCCATGTCCACCACCAGCGAGCTGCGGCTCATTTCTTGGAACGTCAACGGCCTGCGCGCCGTGATGAAGAAGGACCCCGGCTTCGAGCAGATCTTTGCCCAGCTGGACGCCGACGTCTTTGCCCTGCAGGAGACCAAGCTCCAGGAGGGCCAGCTCGAGCTCGACCTGCCCGGCTACCATCAGACGTGGAACTACGCCGAGCGCAAGGGCTACTCCGGGACCGCGGTCTTTTCTCGCCAGGAGCCGCTGCAGGTGGTACGGCAGATCGGCTGCCCGGTGGCAGACGACGAGGGCCGCGTGTGCGCGCTTGAGTTTGACCGCTACTGGTTTGTGAACGTCTATACGCCCAACGCCAAGAACGGCCTGGCCCGCATTGACGAGCGCCTCCAGTGGGACGAGCGCTATCGCGAGTTCCTCTGCGGGCTGGCCGCGCAGAAGCCGGTTGTGACCTGCGGAGACTTCAACGTGGCCCACGAGGAGATCGACCTCAAGAACCCCGGCCCCAACCGCGGCAACGCAGGCTTTTCCGACGAGGAGCGCGAGAGCTTTGGCAAGCTGCTGGATGCCGGCTTCACCGACACGTTCCGCGCGCGTCACCCGGACCTGGCCGGCGCCTACAGCTGGTGGAGCTACCGCTTCCACGCCCGCGAGAAGAACGCCGGCTGGCGCATCGACTACTTCTTGGTGAGCAACAACGTCGCCGACCGCGTGACCGGCGCGGGCATCCTGCCGGAGGTCTTTGGCAGCGACCATTGCCCCGTCGAGCTGACCATAGGGCTGTAGGGGCTCCCGCGGCTGGGACGCCCGCGACCGGGACGTCGCCGCAGCCGCGGCCTAGAGCGTAAAGTCGGGCAGCGCCGCGCGGGCCACGCCGAGGAAGGCCTCCTTGGTTCGGCACGCCACGAGCTCCTCGGGGAAGTCGATCTCCTCGAGGAGCTCCTTTATGCTCTCGTAGTGCGCGATGCCCGTGCTCACGTGGGAATCGCTGCCAAAGGAGACCTGCACACCCAACTCGGCGCAGCGCTCGGCAATGCGGCGGCAGGGCAGCAGGGACCTCTCGCGCATGGCGTCCTCGGAGAGGCTGGCGCCGTTGAGCTCGATGAGCTTGCCCAGGTCGCGCGCCGCCTCAAGCACCGGGTCAAGCTCGAAGTCCACGCCCGAGCGGCCCAGGTGGCCGAGGATGAGCACCTTCTTGTCCTGCAGCGCGTTGACGTACATCTGGGCGTTCCGCGCGGGGGTCTGGTCGTACGTGAAGTCCTTGCGGTGGACGCTCGCGATCACGTAGTCGCAGTTGCCAAAGACGCGGTCCTTGAGCGTGGTGGCGTGGCGCAGGGGCATGCCGTTTATCTCGCGGTCGACGAGCAGGTCGTGGCCAAAGAGGTTACCCCGGCCGTCCACGATGTCGGCCTCGCAGCCATGCAGCACCGTGACCCCGTGCCACTGGCGCGGCCAGGCCTTCATGTTGAGAAAGAACTGGAAGTTCCGAATGTCCTGCTCGGGATAGAGCATGTCCGAGAAGTGGTCGGTAGAGCCCAGCAGCTCGAAGTTCTGGTCCGCCGCGGCGCGGACGTTCTCCTCGATGGTTGAGTACGCATGGCGAGAGGCCAGCGTGTGCGTGTGTACGTCGCAGCTGATGCGAATCATGGGTGACCTGCCTTTTAACCTCGTTGCTTGACGGCCTCATTGTAGCCGCGGGGCGAACCCGGCGAGAAAAACGCCCCGGACGCGAGACTCTTCTCGCGCTCGGGGCGTCCAGATTGCCGCAAGGTGACGGCACTTCTCGACTGGTCTTGGCCGGTCCGGCCCTACCTATAGCTCTCGGCGAGCTTCTTCCAGGCGGGCATGGAGTTGACGATGGCCTCCTTGCTCACGCAGTAGCCAACGCGCACCCAACCGGGGCAGCCAAAGCTGTCCGACGGGACAGGCAGCAGCTCCAGGGCCTTGGCGCGCTCGAAGAATGCGTTGGCGTCGGGCTCGAGCGCCTTGACCCACAGGTAGAACGCGCCCTGCGGCTCGATGAACTCGTAGCCGAGGGCAGAGAGCCCCTCGGTCAGGGCACGGCGGTTCTCGGTGTAGGCCTCAACATCCGTGGGCTCGTCCACGCAGTCGATGAGCACATGCTGGAAGAGGGCCGGAGCGCAAACGAAGCCCAGCTTGCGGCCCGCGCCGGCAACGGAGAGCACCAGGCGGTCGTGCTCCGGGTTGGTGTTTGGCACCAGCACCCAGCCGATGCGCTCGCCCGGAAGCGAGAGGCTCTTGGAATAGCTGTAGCAGACGACGGTGCGGTCGTAGATGGCCGGCACCCAAGGCACGTCGGCGCCGTAGGTGATCTCGCGGTAGGGCTCATCGGAGACGAGGTAGATCTGCGTGCCCAGGCTCTTCTCGGCGCCGTGCAGGGCGGCGGCCAGGTCCTCGAGGTTCTTCTGGGCGTAGACGGAGCCCACGGGGTTGTTGGGCGAGTTGATCACGATGGCCTTGGTGCGCTCGTTGATGGCGGCCGCGACGGCGGGCACGTCGATCTGGAAGGTGGCGGGGTCTGCCATGACCTCCACGCAGGTGGCGCCGGCAGTCTCGATCCAGACGCGGTACTCCGGGAAGTACGGGGCTATGACGATGACCTCGTCGCCGGGGTTGACCAGCGCGTGGAAGCTGATGGAGAGCGACGCGGCCGCACCGCAGGTGAGGTAGACGTCGCCAGGCGCGTAGTCGGTGCCAAAGCGGCGGTTGAGGCTTGCGGCCACGGCCTCGCGGGCGGCAGGCAGGCCGGGGGCTGGCGTGTAGCCGTGCAGCTGCGTGGGCGGAAGCTCCAGCGCGCGGGCAATGGAGGCGCGGACCGACTCGGGCGCAGGGATGGAGGGGTTGCCCAGGCTGAAGTCAAAGACGTTCTCCGCGCCGATCTGGGCCTTGCGGGCACCGCCATAGGCCGCAATCTCGCGGATGGAGGACTTCTGCGCGCCGTAGGCGTAGCTCTTCTCGTTGATGGTCATGGATGCTCCGTTCTGATGGCCTTATGCAGCCATTGTAGGCGCACGCCCGCGCGTGGGGCCCCGCGCCAGCGACCCCGCAATGCAGCGGACACAGGTTGCCGAGAGCATTCGGATTTTGGGTGCCGCGGCATTCGGATTTTGGTAGTCAAAACATTCGGATTTTGGGCGGCAGAGATTCGGATTTTGGTAAGCGCCGAGGTAGATGCCATGGCAAAGGACCCCACAGGCGTGTTGCCGTGGGGTCCTTAAGGCGTGTCCCTTTTACCAGGTAATAAACAACGTCCCCGTTTACTGGCTCTCGCGCTCGGCAGCGGCTGCGGCGGCCTCGGCGACGAGGTCCTCGTCAATCTGGCCGGGAGCCGTCTTGGACTTGCCGCCCTCCTCCGGATGCTCGGCCACGTAGGCGTCCCAGGTGCCGTCGAGAAGGGCATCCACGGCCGGACCCTCAACGGTCTCGCGCTCCAGAAGGACACGCGCCATCGTGTCCATCTGGTCGCGGCGGGTAGAGAGCACCTCGCGGGCGCGGTCGTGACCCTCGCGCATGATGCGCTCGATCTCGTCGTCAATGCGCTTGGCGGTCTCGGCGGAGTAGTCGTTCTTCTGGGCGTAGTCACGGCCTAGGAAGACCTCGTGCTGGGCCTCGCCAAAGACTTGAGTGCCCAGCTCCTCGCTCATGCCGTAGCGGGTGACCATCTCGCGCGCGATCTTGGTGGCGCGCTCGAGGTCGTTGCTCGCGCCGGTGGTGATGTCGCCGCAGAAGAGCTCCTCTGCCGTGCGACCGCCCAAAAGCACCGCAATCTGGTCGAGCATCTCGTCGCGCGAGCTCAGGAAGTGGTCCTCCTCCGGTACCTGCATGGTGTAGCCGAGCGCCTGGCCACGCGCGATGATCGAGATCTTGTGGATGGGGTCGGAGTTCTCAAGCACGTGGCCCACCAGGGCGTGGCCGCTCTCGTGGAAGGCGATGACCTCGCGCTCCTTCTGGCTCATGACGCGGCTCTTGCGCTCCGGACCGGCCATGACGCGCTCCATGGCCTCCTCCACCTCGTCGCGGCCGATCTTCTCCTTGCGCCTGCGCGCGGCGAGAAGGGCGCTCTCGTTCATGAGGTTGGCCAGGTCGGCGCCGGTGAAGCCCGGGGTGATCTTGGCAATGCGCCCGAGGTCCACGTCGGAGGCAAGCGGCTTGTTGGCGGCGTGGACGCCCAGGATCTTCTCGCGACCGGCGACGTCGGGGCGGTCCACCGTGACGCGGCGGTCAAAGCGACCGGGGCGCAGCAGGGCCGGGTCGAGGATGTCCGGGCGGTTGGTGGCCGCGATGAGGATGACGGCGGAGTTGTCCTCAAAGCCGTCCATCTCCACCAGCAGCTGGTTGAGGGTCTGCTCGCGCTCGTCATGGCCGCCGCCCAGGCCGGCGCCACGCTGACGTCCCACGGCGTCGATCTCGTCGATGAAGATGATGCAGGGAGCGGCCCCCTTGGCCTGCTTGAAGAGGTCACGCACGCGGGACGCGCCCACGCCCACGAACATCTCAACAAAGTCAGAGCCGCTGATGGAGAAGAACGGCACGCCCGCCTCGCCGGCGACGGCCTTGGCAAGCAGGGTCTTGCCCGTTCCCGGAGGGCCCACCAGAAGGACGCCGTGCGGGATCTTGGCGCCCATCCTGCGGTAGCGCTCAGGCTCAGAGAGGAAGTCGCGGACCTCCTGGAGTTCCTCGACGGCCTCGTCGATACCCGCGACGTCGGAGAACTTGACCTTGGGACGCTCGCCCTCGGCCGTCAGCGCCTTGGTCTTGCCAAACGACATGGCCTTGCCGTTCTGGTCTCCCATGCGGCGCATGAAGTAGACAAAGACCGCCAGCATGACGACGGTGGGCAGCACCGAGAACAGCAGGGTCTGCAGGACCTCGTCGGAGCTGGCGTCAATGCGATAGGTAGTGCCGGGGTGGTCGGCCATGAGCTCGGCCAGGGAGTCCGCGCCCACGTAGACGCTCTTGAAGGGCTTGGCCGACGAGGAGGAGCCCTTGTCGGCATCGCTTGCCCAGTAGGTGCCCGTGAGGCTGCCGTCCGCGTACTTGAACGTCACGTCCTTCACGCGGTCGTCCTTGACGGCGGCCACAAAGTCACTGGTGGCCAGGGTGTCCGCACCACTGGCGGCAAACGGGTTGTATCCCATGCCAAAGGCGATGTAGGCCAGCACGCCCAGGAGCAGGATGGCCGTTATGAAGTTGACGCGCGGGTCCTTGGGGCCCTCTCCGCCGGGGATGTTGGGAAGCTTGCTGTCGTTCTTGTCTGACACTGGTGGAGCTCCTTGCTGCACGTTGTTGCGACGGTCCATCCAACGAGAAGACCCCCGGCCGGAGGACCCTGGTAAGCAAACGACCCGCCGGAGCGGGTCGTGATGCCTATCAGCTGTAGACCTCGGGCTTGAGCACTCCGATGTAGGGAAGGTTGCGGTAGCGCTCCGCGTAGTCCAGGCCGTAGCCCACGATGAAAGCGTCCGGCACGTGGGTGCCCACGTACTGCGGGTGGACGGCGGGCTTCTTGCCCTCGACGTCCTTCACCAGGAAGGCGGCCACCTTGACGGACTTGGGGTTGCGGGACTCGAGCATCTTGATGAGGTAGGAGAGCGTGATGCCAGAGTCCAGGATGTCCTCGACGATGAGAACGTCGCGGCCCTCGATCTTGGCGTCGAGGTCCTTGAGGATGCGGACCACGCCGGAGCTCTTCACGCCGTCGCCGTAGCTAGAGACGGCCATGAAGTCCACGGCGACGGGGCACTCGATGGCACGCATGATGTCTGCCGTGAAGACGACGGCACCCTTGAGGACGGTGACCAGCAGGGGGTTCTTGCCCTCGTAGTCACGCGTGATCTCGGCACCCATGCGGCTGACGATGGACTTGATGTCCTCCTCGCTCAGAATGACTTCGGAAACGTCCGGGTGCAGTGCCTCCATGAGGTCCCCTTCCTGGGATGGTCTGCGTGCTTTCGTGCCGTTGCGGCCGTGCGTGCCTAGGATACCGCGCCTGCCGGACGCAAGTCCGCTAGGCAGGCAGGATTCTTAATTCTAGCAGCTGTCTGGTTGCCGGGGTGCAGCGCATGCGCTCGTCCGCGCGAAGGCCCGCCACCCAGACCACCGACCCCGTGGGGGACGTGTGCACCACGGGCTGGGCCGCGCGCTCCGCCACCGGGACGTGGGCCTCGCCCATGAGGTCCGAGAGCTTCTTGCTCTGGCCGTGCATGCCCAGGGGGCACATGACGTCGCCGGGAT
This sequence comes from uncultured bacterium, assembly GCA_905215465.1. Lineage (GTDB taxonomy): Bacteria > Actinomycetota > Coriobacteriia > Coriobacteriales > Atopobiaceae > Paratractidigestivibacter. The sequence continues at coordinate 29,497 of CAJMPT010000001.1, forward strand.
GCGGCACATCCACCCAGAGGCGCCCACCCAGCGAGGCGTCCACGCCCGCGGCCTGCGCGTCCAGAAGGACCGACTGCCCCTCCCACTCAAGGCCATGGCTGCGGGCCAACGCTGCAACGTCCGTGGCCTCGGGCGCGGGCAGCAGGCGGGCGACGAGCGCGCGACCGTCCGGCAACGCCATGCGGCCGGGAACGTCAAGCCAGCCCGACTCCGGCACCGGCGCCGCGCCACGGGCACGCAGCGTGAGCAGGCCGTGCTCCACGCGCGCGTCAACGCCCATGGGGATGGTGAGCGACCCCGCCCCGGCAGAGACCACCTCAAGGACCCCAGCCACGTGGCGGGCCTCAAGGCGGGCGTCCGGGCACACCAGCAGGATGGCCTGGCGGACGGCGCGGCGCGCGATGGCCACCTCGCAGGCCGCCAGCCGCGCGGCGTCCAGCGTAAGCACCCCCTCCGAGCTGCGGCGCGTTAGCTCGCGCAGCGTGCGAGAAGAGACCGCCGTGAGGTAGGCGTCCTCCTCCGAGAGGATGTCGCAGGTGTTGGCCAGACTCGCAGTGACGCGGGGGTTCCTAGCCCTCACGCGGGGCATGACCTCGTGGCGCACAAAGGAGCGCAGGTAGCGGGTGTCGGAGTTGGTCTGGTCTTCTCGCCAGACGATGCCGCGCATGCGCAGGAGGCCGCAGAGGTCCTCGTGGGTACGGTCCAGCAGCGGGCGCACGATGCGGTTGCGACGTCGCGGGATGGACGAGAGGCCGGAGGCGCCCGTGCCGCGAATGGCGTTCATGAAGAAGGTCTCCGCGCGGTCGTCGGCGGTGTGGGCGGTCAGGATGCGCGCGGCCGAGCGAGGCGTGCCAAACTCCGCGGAGAGGGCGTTTGCCAGGAGGGTTGCCTCGCGGTAGCGCAGCTCGCGGCCTGCGTTCTCCACGTTTCCATCGGACTCGGCGGCCAGCACGGCCACGTCGGCCCGACAGACGGTGCAAGGAATGCCGTAGCGATCGGCCAGGCCGCGGACAAACTCCTCGTCCTCCTCGGCATCGATGCCACGCAGCTGGTGGTTGACGTGCAGGACATGCAGGCGCTCGCGGGCTATGCGGGCGGAGCCACGGCCGTCGTCAATGTCCAGGGAGGAGGTAGCGGCCAGCACCAGCAGCGCCGTGGAGTCCGCGCCACCGGAGACCATGAGCACCACGGGGGCGCGCAGCTCCTGGTCAATGCGGGCGCTCGGCCGCTCAAAGCGGCTGCCCCCCGCCGGGTAGCGCCTAGAAACGCTCGGCATGTTGTCCTCCCCTACGTGTAACCTGTTCTGTGCCTTCTGGCGAGAAGCACAGCGCTCGCGGCGCATGCCCTGAGGCCCCGCCCCTCTCGCCCAAAGGCGCCTCTTGAGTGTACGGCAACCGCGCCCGCCGGGCAGAAAGGTCGAAAGTCCGCCATGACCCCACAGATTCACCTGCACGTCCTTGCCAGCGGCTCCAAGGGAAACGCCGCCGTGGTGGAGGGGCCCGAGGGCTCGGTCCTGGTGGACTGCGGCATTTCTCGCCGGGCGCTCTTGCAGCGGGCGGCGGAGCTGGGCGTTGACATGGGTCGCGTCCGGGCGGTGGTGCTCACGCACGACCACTCCGACCACGTGGCGGGCCTTTCCGTCTTCTGCAACCACTTTGAGGGGCGGCTCATTGCCACGGCGGGCACCGTGGGCGCCCGCAAGTACCTGGCCGAGCTGCCGTTTGAGTTGGTGGGGCACTCGGATGCCTTTGAGGTGGCCGGCATGCGCGTGCAGGCCTTTCCCACCTACCACGACGTGCCCGACCCCATGGGCTTCCGCTTTGAGACGGACGACGACGCCCTGGGCTACTGCACCGACACCGGCCACCTGGGAGACGAGGCCCTGGCGCTCCTGAGCAACGTGCGCATTCTGGCGCTGGAGTCAAATCACGACGAGCGCATGCTGGCGAACGGCCCCTACCCCGCCTTCCTCAAGGCGCGCGTGGGCGGGGACTCCGGCCACCTCTCCAACGCGCAGGCGGCCCAGGCGCTGACACAGCTGGTGGAGGAGGACACCGAGACCGTGGTGGCCATGCACCTCTCGCAGGAGAACAACCGTCCGAGCACCTGCGTCCGCACGCTGGCCGAGGCCGTGGGGGCAGCTGCCGCAAACGACGCCTTCACCGAGGCCCGCACGCCCGATGGCCACCTCACCATCTGCGCCGCCGCGCAGGACTGGCCCATAACGGTGTGGTAGGAGCGGCCGCGCGGACGGCAGCCCGCCATTGGCACCAGCACTAGCATTAGCGTGCAAAATAACGACCAGGACGCCCTTCTCGCCTGCGTTTGCGCAGCTGGCGAGAAGTGCGTCCGTTATTATGCACGTTGTTTTGCCGAGCGCAGGGCCTACTTGACCAGCTCTCCCGCCAGGTACTATGAAGCGCCCGGAAGCGCCAACGGTCGGTTTGCATCGGCCAACGGAGGGTCTTTTGGGTTATCTTGCATACCGTTTTGCCAGCTGGTATGACAATTTGCAACCAGTATCAAGGATGTAATACCAGTTTAATCGGCATGGAATCAATTCCCCTTTTGCTTCGATACAACCCTTTGCCACGTTGCCTTTACATAAAAAAGGGGCAATGCAAAGCGCATTGCCCCTTTGGGATAGAGCTTGTGAATCGTTCAGGCAATCAGGAGGCAGTCCTTCTCGCCAGACTCTGAGCTAGTCGATGGAGATCTTGGTGACGTTGGCCTTCTCGTCCTGCTTGGGGACGTTGACGGTCAGGATGCCGCCCTCGAGCTTGGCGGACAGGCCGGCGGTGGCGGCGTCCTTCAGGTAGACGCCACGCGTGGCGCTCCACTCGCAGCTCTCCTTGTGCAGGTAGTTCTTGCCCTTCTCCTCGTCGGACTCCTTCTTGTCCACGCTGACGGAGAGGCGGCCCTCGTTGAGCTCGACGTCAATCTGATCACGCGTGACTCCAGGAAGCTCGGCGGTGACGACGTACTTCTCGCCCGCGTCCTCGACGTTCATCTTGAAGCCGGCGTCAGTGGCAAGAGACGCGAGCGGCGCGTCGAAGAAGTTATCGATAGCGTCGAACGGCCACGTGCGAAGACCCCTTGCGTAACGGTCATACGGAATCATGCTAGCCATAACGATCACTCCTTAGCAGACTTGCGGGTGTCTTGAGCTTGGCTTTTGCTTGCTCTGACACTCTCTTTGAACACTGTTGTATGTTCCCCGGCTCACGGGCTTTATACCTCAAAACAAAGGTTTTCTTAGCGTCATATACTTATTATATCTAAGTGTGTATGTATTAGATTTGGATACGTGCGACCCTTGCGGGTTTACGCAGGTCAGGAGTGCGCTCGCGTGCCGGCTCAACTATCATTACGCAGGTACACGCGATTCAACTGCCCACCCACGGGAGGCACCAGTGAACGACGAGAACAACTTCCAGGACGCGCCTCAGGCGCCAAATCCGCAGGCAGCGGCCCCGCAGGCGACGCCTGAGCCCGCGCCTGCCGGCGAGCCTGCGCCCTACGTGCGCCAGCGCGCCCAGCACCGCTCCGTTGACCCCATCGACGACTTTGCCACCGGCGACATGACCCCCGAGGCCACCACGCACGACTCCGACTACGTAGGCAGCCGCGGCATGGGCGGCCGCTCCTACCGTCGCTCCCGCGAGCAGGGCGAGCAGCTGCGCCGAGACCTGCACTACGGCCAGTACCTGGAGATTCCCAAGGGCAGGCGCGACATCTTTGTCTCGCGCGAGCGCAAGAGCCGCCGCCGGTCGCTCATTGCCTGCATCGTGGTGCTGATCATCCTGGCGGTCGTGGTGTTCTTCCTCTGGGAGTTCATGTCCAGCACGTGGGGAGCCGTCAACTAGCCGCGGCTACGTCAGCCACGCAAGCCGCCCAGTCGCATTTGGTTGCGGCTGGGCGGCTTTCTTTTGGCTGGGCTAGAGTTGGGGGCGGATCCCGTCGGAGTAGGACGGCTCTGACGTGGCCCTACGACCAGGGGTCGCGCTCAAAGAGCGGCTCGGCTATGGGGCGACGGTCGGAGTAGGGGTCGTAGCCGTCGTCGTCCTCGTTCTCCGCACGGATGAACTCGCGCTCCTCGGGCGTGGAATCGGCCTTGGCGGCGGGCTTGGGGAGATTGGGCTTCTCGCCTGAGGACGGGACGGAGTTGGTTGTGCCATTCATGTTTGTGCGGCCTCCTAGAACAGACTGGTGTAGGCAATGTAGTCCGCGGCGTAGCCGCCAAAGGACGAGAGGTTGACGCCGCCGCTGAAGCGGTTCTTGGGACAGGCGATGGCAATGACCTGCGAGGACGCGTCGGTGCCGCCAATGAGGACGGCCCAGGACCACTCGCCGTCCTCGCCATAGCCACAGATGAAGTGCTTGCCGTCGGCAGGATCGGGGGCAATGAGGTCGTCCTGCGTGGTGAGCGTCTTGAGCGTGGAGAAGCCGCAGGCCTCCATGACCGCGCGGACGCCTGCCTCGGTCTCCGCCGTGCCGCCCGCAGGCACCGACGATGCCGAGAAGGCCAGGCGCACGCCGCCGATGGTGGCGCCGTTGGCGAGGACGTCGTCTGCGCCGGAGCCGGCCGCGGGGGCCTCGGGCTTGTCCGTGAAGGTCAAGACGTCGCCGGCGGGGCTGGTGTAGGAGGCGTTGGCGTCGCCGTTTGAGTGGGTGCCGCCAAAGGCTAGCGCGTAGCTCTCCTGCCCCAGGAACGTTGCCACCTCGCGAGAGGCGCAGTCAAAGTACTGCAGCAGGTGGAACGGGTCGGACGGGTAAGGGCTCGAGACGGAGAGCTCGACCTCGGCGCCCTCGCTGGTCTGCGTGCCCGCCTCGGGGCTCACGCCCACCACGGTGTTGTGCGGGGAGTCGGACTCCACGTAGGTGATCTTGGCGGTCAGCCCGGCCTTCTCCACGGCAGCCGTTGCCGCGTCAGCCGTGAGTCCCATAACTTCTGGAACCACATACGGCTCGGCGACCGAAAGGGTGACGGTGTCCATCGAGACAAAGGGGGAGCCCTCGGCCGGGTCGACGGCCACGACCGTCCCGTCCGGGGCGTCCGAGTTCACATAGGCAAAGACCACGTTCTGGGCGCCGGCGTCAAGAAGCGCCTGGCGCGCGGCATCCTTGTCCTGGCCCACGACCTGCGGGACCATGCGCTGGGCGGCCACGGTTATGGTCGCGCTGATGGAGGGGTCAACGCGATCGCCCGCGGTGAGGCTGCACGAAAGGACGTTGCCAAAGCCGTCGTCGGCCAGCTGGTAGGTGACCTCCACGTCAAAGCCGGCAGCCCCAAGGGCCGTGCGCGCGTCCTCCTCAGAGAGGCCCACAACCTGGGGAACGGTTCGACCACCCCAGTATTCCTGCTGGTAGGTGTACCAGGCGGCCCCACCGGCCGCGCCCAGAAGGGCAATCACCAAGAGCGCCACGGCCCACTTGGGCTTGCGCTTCTTGCGTTCCGGCAGGCTCTGCACCGGGGACTCGATCTGCACGGGGGCATGCGCCTCCGTCAGGTCCTCCGGCAGGGCCGGCGAGAAGTAAGGGTCATCCAGGGCATCGATGCCATCAGAGGAGATGACGTCGTCAGGGTCCGAGGCGAGACCGACCTCCGGCAGCACGATGGTCGGCAGGGACTCGAGCTTGCGGGTGGCCGGCGCCGGGTTGAGGCGCGTGTCGGCGACGTCGGCAAGCTGCGTGGCGTCCGAGTCGGGAGCCTCGACCTCGAGCGGCTCTGCCAGCACCGTTGCGTCGGGGTCAACGTCGCCGTCGGGGCCGGCGAGCACCGTCTTGTCTGGGTCTTCGGAACTCATGGCGGCCTCCGGAGGTCGCAATCAGCCATCAAATAACGCCTCTAATCCTAGCGCGGCAGGCTCCCAAAACCGATTTGGGTTCGCCAATCGGACGGGTCAAGGAGGCCATCGCAACAAAAGCCCTGTTCAGAGGCTTACCGCGTTTCTCGCCCCCGCAAAACCGCTCGTAGCCCGAACCCAAATCCATATTGGAATTGGGTTCGGGTTACGAGACGAAAGGGGAGCCGCGAGAAACTCGCGACTCCCCTACCTGGGCTTTTATTAAACGGGTCCGCGCGCAGCCCCAGAACCACGAACCCAAAACGCTTTTTGAGGCCGTCTACTCCACGGAATCCGGCTCGACGGGCTCCTCGCCGTCAGGCTCGGACGGCACGGCGGTGTCGGACGCCGCGTCATCGCGCTCGGCAAAGAGTTGGTCGTCGCTGCCCACGTCGATGCGGACCGTGTCGCCCTCGTGGAGCTTGCCGTCAATGATGAGGTTGGCGACGTTGTCCACCACCTGGCGCTGGATGAGGCGCTTGAGCGGACGGGCGCCGTAAACCGGATCGAGGCCGTCAAGGGCCAGAGACTGCACAGCGGCGTCGGTGAGCTCGAGCTTGATGCGGTCGCGGTCAAGGCGCTCGCGAACGTCCTTGAGCTGGATGTCCACGATCTTCTCGATGTCGGAGAGGCCTAGGGCGTGGAAGACCACGACGTCGTCAATACGGTTGAGGAACTCCGGCTTGAAGGTCTGGCGCAGGGCCTCGTTGACCTGGCGCTGGACCTCGTCCGGGTCGCTCTTGGCGTTGGCGCCCGCGATGAACTGGCTGCCCACGTTGGACGTCATGATGATGATCGTGTTCTTGAAGCTCACGACCCTGCCCTGGCCGTCGGTCAGGCGACCGTCGTCAAGCACCTGCAGCAGGATGTTGAAGACGTCGGGATGCGCCTTCTCCATCTCGTCCAGGAGGATGACGGAGTACGGGTGACGGCGAACGGCCTCGGTGAGCTGGCCGCCCTCGTCATAGCCCACGTATCCAGGAGGTGCGCCGATGAGGCGCTGGACGCTGAACTTCTCCATGTACTCGGACATGTCTATGCGCACGAGGGAGCGCTCGTCGTCAAACAGGCACTCTGCCAGGGCCTTTGCCAGCTCGGTCTTGCCCACGCCGGTAGGGCCGAGGAAGAAGAAGCTGCCGATGGGGCGGTCGGGGTCAGACAGGCCGGCACGGCTGCGGCGCACGGCCGCCGCCACGGCGCTGACGGCCTCGTCCTGGCCGACGACGCGCTTGTGCAGCTCGCCCTCGAGGTTCTTGAGCTTGTCCAGCTCGCCCTGCATCATCTTGGAGACGGGCACGCCGGTCCAGGCGCTCACGACCTCGGCGATCTCTTCGCTCGTGACCTCCTCCTTGAGCAGCCCGCCGGCCTCCTGCTTGGCGGTCAGCGCCCGCTCAGCCTCCTCGTACTCGTGCTGCAGCGCGGGAATCGTCGAGAAGCGCAGCTCGGAGGCCCTTGCGAGGTTGCCCTCGCGGGTCACGCGCTCCATCTCGGTCTTGGCGTCCTCGATCTTGGACTTGAGGTCCTGGACGCGGTCGATGGCACCCTTCTCGTTCTCCCAGCTGGCCTTCATACCGTCGAGCTTCTCGCGCGTGGTGGCAATCTCCTTGCGCAGGGTGACCAGGCGCTCCTTGGAGGCCTCGTCCTCCTCCTTCATGAGGGCCTGCTCCTCGATCTGCATCTGGGTGAGCTGGCGGTCGACGGCGTCGATGTCGGCCGGCATGGAGTCAAGCTCCATGCGCAGGCGGCTTGCGGCCTCGTCCACCAGGTCAATGGCCTTGTCGGGCAGGAAGCGGTCAGAGATGTAGCGGTTGGAGAGGTCCGCGGCCGAGACCAGCGCGGAGTCCGTGATGCGGACACGGTGGTGCTGCTCGTAGCGGTCCTTCAGGCCACGCAGGATGGAGATGGTGTCCTCGACGGTGGGCTCGGAGACCATGACGGTCTGGAAGCGGCGGGCAAGGGCCTGGTCCTTCTCGATGTACTTGCGGTACTCGTCCAGGGTGGTGGCGCCAATGGCGTGCAGCTCGCCGCGGGCAAGAGCCGGCTTCAGGATGTTGCCGGCGTCCATGGAGCCCTCGGTGGCACCCGCGCCCACGATGGTGTGCAGCTCGTCGATGAACAGGATGATGCGGCCGTCGGACTTGCCGACCTCCTTGAGCACGGACTTCAGGCGCTCCTCAAACTCGCCGCGGTACTTGGCGCCGGCTACCAGGGCGCTCATGTCAAGCTCGACGAGCTCCTTGTCGCGCAGCGTGGAGGGCACGTCACCGTTGACGATGCGCTGGGCCAGGCCCTCGACGATGGCCGTCTTGCCCACGCCCGGCTCGCCGATGAGCACCGGGTTGTTCTTGGTGCGGCGGCTGAGCACCTGGATGGTGCGGCGGATCTCCTCGACGCGGCCGATGACCGGGTCGAGCTTGCCCTGACGCGCCATGTCGGTCACGTTGCGGCCGTACTTGGAGAGCGCTTCGAACTCCGGCTTGGAGTCCTGGCTGGTCACGCGCTCGTCGCCGCGCAGGTTGTCATACGCCTCCTGAACGCGCTTGCCCGTGACGCCCGCGGACTTGAGGATGCTGCCAGCGTCCGTCTTGTCATCGGCGAGGGCGCAGAGCAGATGCTCGGAGGTCACGTAGGAGTCGCCGAGCTTGGTGGCGAGCTTCTCCGCGGCGTCGCCCACGCGCACGAGGGCCTGGCCGACGCCCATCTGGCTGGCATCGCCCGTGACCTGCGGCGCGCGAGCGATGGCGTCGTCCACCTGGGACTCAACGGAGGCGGGGTCCGCGCCCACGCGCTCGATGATGGCACGCAGGTTGCGCTCGCCGGAGCTGAGCAGCGCCTTCAGCAGGTGGATGGGCTCCACCTGGCCGGCGTTGGCGTCCGTGGCAATGCCGATGGCGGCCTGCAGGGCCTCCTGGGCCGTCACTGCCCACTTATCAAACCTCATACTGGTCACCCCTTTTGGGTCTTCTTGTTTATCAAGACCTATTGTTCCCAGGCACGTGTGGCGATAAACGCAAATCTAAGTCTGTTCATATTAGATTTTGAGAGAGGTAGGAGGGGTGCGGGCAGCGCTAGCGTACATAAACACAAAGCCCCGCATCGCCAACTGGGGCGATGCGGGACTTGAAAGGTGCCGGTTCATGTAAATGTACACTGTGCGGCAAGAAGCGCCTGCGGGCAGCGCGGCCCGCGCATCCTACTCCCTACTGCTCCCATTGAGCAGCAAACGGTGCATGACCTGCTCGGGGTTGGCGCCGTCGTAGCGCGCGAGGGCCGTGATCTTCTCCTGGACGTGGTACTCGCGGACCTCCTCCTCAAGGGAGCGCACGCGGACGCGCAGGGTCTCGAGCTCGCGCTCAAGCTCCAGCTCGCGCTCGCGCATGTCCAGGATGCGGATGACGCCGGCCAGGTTGATGCCCTCGTCCGTGAGCTTGGAGATGAGGTTCAGGCGGTCAATGTCGCTCTGGGAGTACAGGCGCGTGTTTCCGCGCGAGCGCCCTGGCGTGACCAGGCCCTTCTGCTCGTAGACGCGCAGGGTCTGCGGGTGCATGCCCGTGAGCTCGGCGGCCACGCTGATCATGTAGAGCGGCTTGTCTCGCCCCTCGCCCTCGCTACGCGCCATTGTGGCCATCCTCTCTGTAGCTGCGCCCGTCCGCCGCCCGAAGCGACTCAAGCGCCTCGCGCTCCTTCTTGGAGAGCATCGTGGGCACCTTGACCTGCACCGTCACGTACACAGAGCCGATCTTGCCCTTGTTCTTGATGTCCGGGGCGCCCTTATCGGGAATGCGGAAGGTGCGTCCGGGCTGGGTGCCGGCCGGGATGGAAAGCCTGACCTCGGTGCCGTCCGGCATGGGGACGCTGGCCTTGGTGCCCAGCGCGGCCTCGTACATGCTCACGGGGAAGTCCATGCGCACGTCCGCGCCGTCGCGCTTGAAGACGGGGTGGTTGGCCACGTTGGTGGTGATGACCAGGTCTCCGCGCGGGCCGCCGTTGGCGCCCACCTCGCCACGACCGCGATAGCGCAGCTTGCCGCCAGAGACGGCTCCCGCGGGAATCTTGACCGTGATGTTGTGCTCTTCTCCCGTGGAGGGCACGCGGTAGCTCACCTTGCGCTGGGCGCCGTGGAAGGCCTCGTCAAACGTCACGTCGATGGACATGGTGAGGTCGCTGCCCTTGGCGGGCCTGCTCTGCGCGCGGGCGCCGGCCGCCCCGCCAAAGATGGACGAGAAGTCAAAGCCTCCCTGCCCACCGCCAAAGCCGCCGAAGATGTCCGACCAGTCGCCGCCCATGTTGGTGGTGTAGGTGTAGCCGCCGCGGTTGCGCCCGCCCGAGCCGCCAAAGTCGGCGCCCGGAATGCCGCCGAACATCAGCAGCTGGTCGTACTCGCGACGCTTCTTTGGGTCGGACAGCGTCGTGTAGGCCTCGCTGATCTCGGCGAACTTCTTCTCGTCGCCGCCGGCGTCCGGGTGGTTCTTGGCCGCCAGCTTGCGGAAGGCCTTCTTGATCTCGTCATCGGTGGCGTCGCGCTTCACGCCCAGAACGTCGTAGTAGTTCCTCTTGCCTGCCATGGTCTCTGCACGAGCCCCCTCTCAAAGGCGGCGCCCAGGTCACGTGGCCCGGGCGCCGATAAAACGTTACTGCTTGCTGGCGTCGGCGTTCGCGGCGTCGCCCTCGGCCGCAGGCTCCTCGGCAGGGCGCTTGGGGCCGCCGAAGGTCACGGTCACCATTGCGGTGCGAATGACCTTCTCGCCCATCTTGTAGCCCTTCTGGTAGACCTGGGCCACCGTCTCGTCGTAGGCGTCCTTGTCCTCGACGCGGCCAACAGCCTGGTGCGAGAGAGGCTCGAAGGCCTGGCCGGCGGGGTCGATGGGCTCGACGCCCTCCTTTGCCAGAATGTCGAGCATCTTGTCGTGCACGGCGGAGACGCCGTCGACAAAGCTCTGCATCTGGTCGTCGCCGTCGGCGTTGCCGGCGTGGTCCAGCGCACGCTCCATGTCGTCCAGCACGGGGAGAAGCGCGCAGACCAGCTTCTCTGCCGCGCGCTCCTTCTCGGCCAGGCGCTCCGTCGCCGTGCGGCGGCGGTAGTTGTCCCAGTCGGCCTGCAGGCGGACCAGGCGCTCGGAGGCGTCCGCGGCCTGCTTCTTTGCCGCCTCGATCTGGTCCTCGACGTCGGCGAGCTTCTTCTGCAGCTCGTCGCGCTCGGCACGGATCTTGCTCGCGTCGGCGGCGAGCTCCTTCTCGGCAGCCTCCTCGCCCGCGCGCGTTGCCGCGTCGATAAGTGCCTGCTCGTCGTCGGGGTCAACGTCCCGAGCGGCATCCTGCTCGGCGACGTCCTGCTCGGCCGCAGCCTGCGTGGCCTGCTCGTCCTTATCCATGGGCTCCTCGCCCTCAACCTCGATGGGCACCTTCACGTCACCCTCCTCGTAGAAGTGAGGGGCGGCCCTGCGGCCGCCCCAAGAAGTTCAGTCGCAGACCGGCGCGGGGCCGGCCTCACGGCAGCTGGTCTTACTTGTTGTCCTTGTCGTCGTCGACGACCTCGTAGTCGGCGTCGACAACGTCGTCGTCGGACGGGGCGGCGTCGGCACCGGCGGCCGTGGCGTCCTGCGTGGCGGAGTAGACGGCCTGCGCAAGCTTCTGGCTGGCGGCGGTCAGCTTCTCGCCGGCGGCCTTGATGGCGTCGATGTCGGTGCCCTCGAGGGACTTCTTGGCCTCGGCGATTGCGTCCTCGACCTCCTTCTTCTGGTCAGCGGGGACCTTGTCGCCCAGGTCGGCAAGGGTCTGCTCGGCGCTGTAGGCCAAAGAGTCAGTCTGGTTGCGGACCTCAATCTCGTCCTTGTGCTTCTTGTCCTCCTCGGCGTGGGACTCGGCGTCCTTCACCATGCGGTCGACCTCGTCGTCAGACAGGGCGGTGGAGCCAGAGATGGTGATCTGCTGGGACTTGCCGGTGGCCTTGTCCTTGGCGGTGACCTTCACGATGCCGTTGGCGTCGATGTCGAAGGTGACCTCGATCTGCGGGACGCCGCGGCGGGCAGCCGGGATGCCGCTCAGGTTGAACTTGCCGAGGGACTTGTTGTCGGCGGCCATCTCGCGCTCGCCCTGCAGGACGTTGATCTCGACGGAGGTCTGGTTGTCCGCAGCGGTGGAGTAGACCTCGGTCTTGGAGGTCGGGATGGTGGTGTTGCGGTCGATCATCTTGGTCATGACGCCGCCCATGGTCTCAACGCCCAGGGACAGCGGGGTGACGTCGAGCAGCAGGATGCCAGAGACATCGCCAGTCAGGACGCCGCCCTGGACGGCGGCGCCGTCGGCAACGACCTCGTCCGGGTTGACGGACATGTTGGGCTGCTTGCCGGTCATCTGCTTGACGAGCTCCTGGACGGCGGGCATACGGCTGGAGCCGCCGACGAGGATGACCTCGTCAACCTGGGAGATCTGGAGGTTGGCGTCCTTGAGGGCCTTGGTGACCGGGGTCTTGCAGCGGTCGAGCAGGTCACGGGTGATCTTCTCAAACTCGGCGCGGGTCAGCGTGTAGTTGAGGTGCAGCGGACCGCTCTGGTTCATGGTGATGAAGGGCAGGTTGATGGTGGCCTGCTGGGCGGCGGAGAGCTCCTTCTTGGCGTTCTCGGCAGCCTCCTTCAGACGCTGCAGGGCCATGGGGTCCTTGCGGAGGTCAACGCCGTTCTCCTGCTGGAACTTGTCGGCCATCCAGTCCATGACGCGCTGGTCCCAGTCGTCGCCGCCGAGGTGGTTGTCGCCGTTGGTGGCCAGGACCTCGACGACGCCGTCAGCGAGGTCGAGCAGGGAGACGTCGAAGGTGCCGCCGCCCAGGTCGAAGACGAGGACCTTCTGGTCCTTGTCCTGCTTGTCCAGGCCATAGGCCAGGGCCGCAGCGGTGGGCTCGTTGACGATGCGCTGGACGTTGAGGCCAGCGATCTTGCCGGCGTCCTTGGTGGCCTGGCGCTGGGCGTCGTTGAAGTAGGCCGGGACGGTGATGACGGCGTCGGTGACGGGCTCGCCCAGGTACTTCTCGGCGTCAGCCTTCATCTTGGAGAGGATCATGGCGCTGATCTGCTCGGGGGTGAAGTCCTCGCCGTCAATCTCGACGACGGCGCGGTTGCCGGTGCCGGACTTGACGTTGTACGGGACGGTCTTGAGCTCGGAGGTGCACTCATCGTAGCGACGGCCCATGAAGCGCTTGATGGAGAACACGGTGTTGGTGGGGTTGGTCACGGCCTGGTTCTTGGCGGCCTTGCCGACGATGCGGTCACCGTCAGCGCGGAAGCCGACGACGGACGGGGTGGTACGGTCACCCTCGGCGTTGACGATGATGGTGGGCTCGCCGCCCTCAAGAACTGCCATGGCGGAGTTGGTGGTGCCAAGGTCGATGCCAAGGATCTTGCCCATGATGTGGTCCTTTCCTTCTGCGCTTGCGGGCGGACGGAGCCGCTCCTTGCGCGCTTTTAATCTCTTAACGCTTGAGGTTATGCCCCCTGCGTTCTGATTCTATACATAATCTAAGTCTCTTCACATGAGGTTTTTTGAGGGCATGGTTTTAGGGACAGGGATGACGCCGAACTCGAACCCCGATCTTGCACAGAAGTCCCCTTGGTGTGAGCATTTTCGGCGGCGGCGTGCAGAAGTAGCCTTCGTGTGAGCCCGTTATTTGATCCTGCCGCAATTATCAAAATATCAATGAATACCATTGGGCTGAAACAGCAGGTCGGCGAAGGTCCGGCTGCATAAACTGCTCCGGTCCGCTCCGGAGACGCCGGAGAGGGACTCACACGAAGGCCACTTCCGCGCAAAGTTGCGCCGCAGACTCACACCAAGGCCACTTCTGCGCAGCTCCTGGACACTCATCCGCCCGACGAACGCCCCAACGGCCTGCACGTTATGCCCATGGCCTCCAAATGTCGCAATTCACCCCTCACCTGCGGCTCGCAACCGCCGGGCGCCCTCCGGTTTCCCAAAAAGCAGCCCGCGATTGGTGGAGTGGAGTCCCCGGCTACCATAGTCTGGGAGTTGCCGGCGCACCCAAACCACCCGCAGCCCCAGGAAGGCACGTCATGAGCTTCCGCGACAACCTCCAGCACCTGCGCGCCACGCGCAACATGACCCAAGAGCAGCTCGCCATGCTGCTAGGCGTTTCTCGCCAGTCGGTCACAAAATGGGAGGCCGAGAAGAGCTACCCAGAGATGGACAAGCTCATCAAGATTTGCCAGCTCTTTGACTGCACGCTTGACGACCTCGTGACCGGCGACCTCACCCAGCGCCCCTCCGAGGAGCCCTCCATACCCGGCGGCCCGGCGGCCGACGTCTGCGGCTACGACGAGCATGCGCGGGACTTTGCGACCCGCATCTCCACCGGCACCGCGCTCTGCGTCCTGTCTGTCGTGCCAACCGTCCTCTTGGGCGGACAGGTCAACGTCTCGTTCGGCGTCCTGAGCATCTCATACTCCGACGCGCTGGGAATCCTGCTGCTGTTTGCGCTCATTGCTGCCGGATGCGCTTTTCTGATTCCAGCCGGCCTCTCGCACGCAGCCTTCAAGCGCGAGCATCCCTACATTGAGGATTTCTACACCGCCGAGGACCGCCACAAGACCAGGGAGCTCCTGAGCGGCTGCGTGACGTTCGGCGTCATCCTTGTGCTCGCGGGCGTCGGGCTGATAGCGCTCCTCAGCGAGACTTGGGGAGAAGGGCCCGCATGCGGCGCGTTCCTTGCGCTCGTGGCCATCGCCACCTGGCTCTTTGTGTGGGGCGGCATGACCTACTCGCGCCTAGACATAGACGCCTACAACAACGGGGCCGCCGAGGATCTTTCTGACCAGGAGATCGACGCCCTCTCACTGAGCGAGGAGGAGCGCATCCGCCTGCGCCAGAGCCGCGACCAGAGCAGACGCATCGGCCGCGCCTGCGAGATCATCATGCTGGTGGCGACCATCGTTGGCCTTGCGTGGCTCTTTTTGGGGCGCGCCCTCACGCCAGCCGATGACGACCCCGCAGCCGTCAGCCTCGCAAGCTACTTCTGGCTGAGCTGGGTCTTCGGCGGCATCGCCTGCGCCATTGCGGTCATCGTCCTCAATCCCCGCCCATAGCGACACACAAATTGGGGACGTGTTCATATTTGCGCAAAAATGAACACGTCCCCAACTTGTGAGCTACTCGCCGAGGATGCGGTGGGAGAAGACGCCGTTCTCGTAGACGCCAAAGCTGTGGGTGCCGTCCTTGGGAATGCCCACCGAGCCGGGGTTGAAGACGGTGATGCCCGGGTGCCCCTCGACCTCCTGCAGGACCTTCTTGTGCGTGTGGCCATAGACCAGCGCCGAGCCAGCGGGCAGCGCGGGCCACTTGTCCACGCTGTTGTGGAGGCCGGGGCCGTAGACGTGGCCGTGCGTGAAGAAAAGGGTCTTGCTGCCGGCGGCGGGGTCAATCAGCGCGTTGTGATCAGCCATGCAGGGGAAGGAGAGGACCATCTGGTCAACCTCGGCCTCGCAGTTGCCGCGCACGGCAATGACCTGGTCGGCAATGGAGTTGAGCATCTCGATGACACGCTTGGGCGCGTAGTCGGCCGGCAGGTCGTTTCGCGGGCCGTGGTAGAGAAGGTCTCCCAGCAGGACCACGCGGTCGGGGTTCAGCTCCTCGACCTGGGCCATCAGGCGCTCGCACCACTCGGCGGCACCGTGGATGTCAGACGCAATGACGAGCTTCATGTGATGTCCTCTCAAAGGGGCAGATTGGGCTTGCACGAACTACTTTAGCCGCCTCACATCACGCCGCGCAGAGAAGAGCAAAAGAAAGGCCCGCCCGCGCCGAGAAGCGCAGACGGGCCAAAGCGAGGTGCAAGGGCGCGTTACTGGGCGACCGCGAGGAGCCTCTGGTTCACGCGGGTCTGGACCTCAATGTAGTAGGCGTCATCCTCGGCAGAGAGCGAGCCCTCGTCGATGGCGTCGAACTTTGCCATGACGTCGGCGTACTTGGTCATCATCTCGCCGTACTTGCCCAGCATGGTCGCGGGGCTTCCCTGGGCCTTGTAGTCCTCCATGAAGTCGCAGTACTCGTTCATGAAGGACTCGTAGGCGTCAAGGGCCTCACGGACGCTCGAGGAAGAGCTGGACGCTGCGGGGGCCTCGGCGGCAGGGGCCTCTGCGGCAGGAGCGGTGGCCTCGCTCTTCTCCTCGGCCTTGGGCGTGGAGTCGGCGGCGGCAGGAGCCTCGGTCTTTGTGGTGGACGAGGTCTCGGTCGTCGAGGAGGTCTTGTTCCCCGAGCAGCCAGCCATGCCCAGCGAGAGGGCAAGCGCGGCGGCAGCGACACCTGCGACAACGCCAATCTTGTTCTTCTTAATCATCATGAAGTCCCCTTCCAAAGCAGAAAGCAAACTGAACGTGACCCTCATTCTGAGAAGGCCGTCGTTTGGTTACCTCAGTTGGGAACTGAATTCTGTCAGCGGCGGGTCGCAGGCCGTCGGACGCCCCTAATTCTCACCGGCGTAGATCTCGTAGGTGGCATAGTCCACGGAGGAGCAGCGGATCTCAAACGGCACCGAGGTGCCCTCGGCGGAGTCGTACACAAAGTCAGTCCCTCCACCGACGATGTCGCCTGAGGCATCCCTAAAGACAACGCTCACATAGATGGACGGCGATCCGTAAGCGCGACCAATGGTGCCGGCGCGCTCAAGAGCGACTTCTCCGGCAACGGAGAAGTCGCCCCTATCGTTTCTGACATTGACGCCGCTGGTAGAAACCACGGTGGCATCGTCAGCCTTGGCTTCTTTCAAATCGAGGTCCGTGGGCTTGTCGACTGTCACATCAACAGACGCAGTATCCGCAGCCGAGCCTACGGGGCAGATCCTGCGTTGCGTCTGTCCCGGATACAAATACGAGACGTAGTCGTTTGCGGTCGCAAGGACAGAGCCGTCTTCCGAGCGGGCCGCAAGAGTCACAAAGGCTCCGAGTATGCACAGGGAGTCGCTGGTGTTGGCAATCTCGTAAACGTCATAGACACCCAGGCCGTCCCTATACCACCCCAGGTTCTTGATCTGCAGAATGTTCTCGCCTGAGTCGGCCGTCGTTGGGGACTTGGCAGATGAGGACGACGGCGCAGTCGCCGAGGAATCCGCCTTCGGGGTTGTCGTCGTCGAGGCAGAGCTCGAGCTCGAAGCCGACGCCGCAGCCGCATCCGCCGAGGACGCGGCCGCATCCTCGCGAATCGCCTGCAGAAGGGGCCTGCCCAGGGCCATGTAGAGCGCCATCACTGCTGTAATCAGGACCAGAACCTCGATGGCCACCAAGTACGCCCGCCCCTCTCGGCGAGAAGAGCGTCCGCCCCTGGCCTTCTTGCCAGAGCCAGCGCCCGCCAGCCCGGCAGTCGCCGCAGACACGGGAGCCTCCGTGGGCTTCTCGCCAGAAAGAGCTGCGGAGAGGTCCGCCGCGCTTTGGTATCGGCTGCTCGGCTCAAAGCTGCAGGCCCTCTGAATGATGCCCCTCATCTGCGCGGACACGTGGCTCTCGTCCGCCAGGGCCTCCTGGTAGCCATCATCGTTGGGAACGAGGCCCGTCAGCAGGTAGCCCAGCACGCAGCCGATGGAGTACACGTCGGAGCGGGCGTCGGTCTGCTCGAAGCCGTACTGCTCGGGCGCGGCAAAACCGTAGGTGCCCAGGGCGTTGGTGTCCTTGACGGCGCCCTCCACGCGCAGGCGGGCTATGCCCAGGTCGATGAGGTGCGCCCCGTCGGCGCTCTCCACGATGTTCCTAGGAGAGATGTCTCGGTGGATGATTCCCAGCTCATGCAGGGCGCCCGCAGCCTCGCAGACTTCGCAGGCAATCCGGACGGCCTCGGCTTCCGGGAGCAAGCCATTCTCCCTGACCAGGGACTCCGCGGTCTTGCCGGGCACAAAGTCGTACACCACCACAAACTGGTCAGGCAGCTCGTAGGTTGCCTCGACGTGGGGAAGCCTCGCACAAGAGCACCGACCCAGCGCGGACCACACGTTACGGCGCGCCATGTCGGTATTGATCTTCTTGCGCACAAAGGGGCCGGCGCCCTCGATGCTCACCAGCTCGGTGATCTCCTGGGGGCCGCGAGCAAGAACGCTCTGGACGTGGTACATGTCGTCAAGGGCCATGGCATGCATGACCTGCGCATCGTTCAAGCTCTCCCCCATCCTGCGTAACCACGGGCCGCAAGGCGGCTAACTTCAAATCGTAGTCACCTTACCAGCAGGATTCCTCAGTTGGCAGCTGAATGGGCCAGAGGCCTACCTCAGGCGGTCAGTGCCCAGCAGGGTCTTCTCGCCAAGGCGGAAGAGCTCGTCGTCGGCCTCCTCGCGGGTGAGGCCGTTCTCCATGCACCAGATGAGAATTGCGTCGCGCCGTTGCTTGCACCACAACTCGGAGACGCCGGCCAGCCTCAGCAGACGCTGGGCCTGGCGCAGGTCGCAGCGCAGGCCAAACGCCAGCATGATGGCGTGGTCGCGGCCGGGCCGGCTCTTGCCGGCAAAGATGTCGTAGACCACGGTGGGGTTGATGCCCGAGCCGCGGATCACGTCCGCACGCTTGAGGCCCGTCGCATCAAGGCGTTCCTGCAGGTAGTCGATGAGCTCGCGGGTGCCCACGCCCTCGGCGTCCAAGTATTCCTCCGGGCGCGAGGCCGCAAGCAGCCGCTCGAGCAGGTCCTCCGTCAGGCGCTCCTCGCCCTCGGCGGGCATAACGACCTCCTCGGGCCGCGACGCTGCCTCCGCTGGCACGCTCTTCTCGTCCATGGCGGGCACTAGAACTTGTCCACGAGGCCGTTGGCGCGGCCGCGCAGGTCGGCGATGGCCTCCGGGATCTTCTCCACCTCATAGGGCGTCATCTGGTAGATCCAGTTGAGCCAGTTGCGGTAGAGCAGGTTGGCGTGCGCGCGCCAGGTGAAGAGCGGCTGCTTCTCGGGGTCGTCCTCGGGGAAGTAGTTCTCGGGCACGCGGATGGGCAGGCCCTTGTGGAAGTCGCGCCAGAACTCGTCGGCCAGGGTGTCGCGGCCGTACTCAAAGTGACCAGTCACGTAGACCTCGCGGAAGTCGCGCGTGGCCAGGATGGCCGGGCCGCTGGTGAAGCCCTCGGAGAGAACGTGCAGCTCGGGGTGGTTGGCCAGCTCGGTGGTGTCAATGGCGGCGTGGCGGGAGTGCGGCATGTAGTGCACCTCGTCAAAGCCGTTGGTGAGGAAGTTGTACTCGTCGCAGAGCCTCTGCTGGAAGACGCCAAAGAGCTTGGAGCCCAGCGGGCGCTTGGGAATCTGGTAGAGGTGCCACAGGGCGCCGAGCGCGCCCCAGCACAGGTACATGGTGGAGAAGACGTGCGTCTGGCTCCAGTCCACAATCTTGCAGAACTCGTCCCAGTAGTCCACGTCCTCAAAGGCCATGTGCTCCACGGGGGCGCCGGTGATGATGAGGCCGTCGTAATACTTGTCCTGGAAGGACTCGAAGGTGTCATAGAACTTCACCAGGTGGTCGGCCGAGACGTGCGTGGACTCGTGGCTGGAGACGCGCATGAAGTCGCAGCTAACCTGCAGCGGGGACTTTGAGATGAGGCGCAGGATCTGGGTCTCGGTCTCCACCTTCTTGGGCATGAGGTTCAGGATGGCGACGCGAAGCGGGCGGATCTGCTGGGTCTCGGCGACCTCCTCCTCCAGGGCAAAGATGCGCTCCTGGTGCAGAATCTGCTTGGCGGGGAGTCCGTCGGGGATGTTGATGGGCATGGTGCGGGGTACCTTTCCGGGGCCGCAAGCGAGGCAAATGGGGCCACGCCGCCGCCCGATGCGCCGGTCGGTCCTCCGCCGGCATTGAGCTATAGCCTTTCTAGTATAGCGGGCCACATGGCGCGGACGTGGCCCGTCGCGGGGATTTGCGCGGCGAGAAGCCCTTCTCGCGTGCAGGAGCTGCGGATTTGTTGGATACTGCAGCTATGACTACTTCATTTGCCGAGCTCGGGCTAAACGAGCAGATCCTGGCCGGGGTTGACGCCCTTGGCTTCTCAACGCCAACGCCGGTGCAGGCCGGCGCCATCCCCGAGGTCCTGGCGGGCAGGGACGTCGTTGCCTCCGCCCAGACCGGAACGGGCAAGACCGCCGCATTTGCCCTGCCCACGCTGCAGCGCATTGCCGACAAGTCCGGCCACGGCCCCCACGCGCTGGTGGTAACCCCCACGCGCGAGCTTGCCGCGCAGATTGACGACGTGGTGAAGGTCGTCTGCCAGAAGACCGGGCAGCGCGCCGTCATCGTCATGGGCGGCGCCAAGTTCGACAAGCAGATCGCCGCGCTGGAGAAGGGCTGCGACCTGCTGGTCGCCACCCCCGGCCGTCTGCTTGACCTCATGGAGCACAACCACGTGAGCCTGGCTGGCGTGGAGGTCCTCGTCCTGGACGAGGCCGACCGCATGCTGGACATGGGCTTCTGGCCCTCCGTGCGCCGCATCATGCACGCGCTCCCCGCGCAGCACCAGACGCTGCTCTTCTCGGCCACCATCCCGCCCTCCATCAAGAGCACCATCGACGCCATGCTGCACGAGCCCGCCGTGGTGGAGATCTCGCGCGTGGGCGAGACGGCCGACACGGTGGAGGAGCACCTCTGCCCCGTGACCCAGGCGCAGAAGCCCGAGCTGCTGCGCGCGCTGCTGGACACCGGCGGAGCCTCCGGGCAGCGCCCCGAGCGCGTCCTGGTCTTCTGCCGCACCAAGCACCGCGTTGACGACGTGAGTGCCATGCTCAAGAATGCCCAGGTCAAGGTTGACGTCATGCACGCTGACCGCCCACAGCAGGCCCGTGCCCGCGCGCTGGAGCGCTTCCGCGAGGGCAAGGTCCAGGTGCTCGTGGCCACCGACGTCATGAGCCGTGGCATCGACGTAGCCGGAGTGGACGCGGTCGTCAACTTTGACGTGCCCATGGACCCCGAGGACTACGTGCACCGCATCGGCCGCACGGGCCGCGCCGGCGCAACCGGTCACGCCTACACCTTCGTGGCTCCTGACGAGATCAGCCCGCTCAGGGAGATCGAGTACTTCACCAAGAAGCTCGTCCCCGTCTGGGACCTGCCCGGATTCTCCTACGACGCCGGCCGCATCGTGCCGCAGGAGGGCCGCTCCACCAAGAAGCCCAGCCGCACCATGTTCAGCGGCTCGCGCTCGCGCGGGCGCGGCATCAGCGGCGGCCGCTACGGCAGGCACTACTAGCAAGCAGCGGCCCGTCGCGGGTCCCAAAATACGTTTTGGGTTCGGCGTTTGAGCCGCAGTCGCAAGACCAAAACACAAAACCGCAGGCAGAGAGCTTGGCGCTTCTCGAAGAACCCGCAAACCTCTGGAAGCCCGAACCCAAATCCATATTGGAATTGGGTTCGGGCTTCTTTCGAATTGCGCATGTTGAGAAGAGCCGCTCGCCGTCTACCTGCGCTTTTGAGCAAACGTATACTAGGGTCCGTCAAAACCGCGAACCCAAAACGTATTTTGGGCGATTTTTGGGCGTCTCTTGGGCGCCATTTGCCCCCGCAAGTCCCCGCAAGCCACCGAAGGAGAGTCAGATCGTGAAGCAGGCGCGTCCGTATCCCCAGGTCGTCATCAGTAGAAAGGCCGCCCGCTCGCTCAAGGCCGGCCACCCGTGGGTCTTTGAGGGCGAGATCGTGCGCACAGAGCCGGCCGCGGACGGCACGCCCGTCGCAAACGGCGGCGTAGTGGACCTCTTTGAGGAGAATGGCACCTGGCAGGGAGCCGGTCTCATCTCCCAGAACAGCAAGATCCGCGTGCGCATGGTGACGAGAAACGCAAACGACCGCATCGACGAGGCCTTCTGGGCCCGCCGCGTGGCCTGGGCCTGGCAGCACCGCCGCGTGGCCATGGGCGGTCGCGCGCTGCCCGGCTGCGAGCCGGACACCAACTGCTGCCGCGTGCTCTTCTCCGAGGCGGACAGCATGCCCGGCCTCATCGTGGACCGCTACGAGCACGTGCTGGTCACACAGGTGGGAACCGTGGGCATGGAGCTGCTGCGCCCCGTCATCTACCCGCTGCTTCTCAAGACGCTGCGGGAGGACGGCCAGGACGTCCGCGCCATCTACGAGCGCAACGACTCCCCGTCCCGCGCCAAGGAGGGCCTGTCCCAGTACAAGGGCTGGTGGGAGGGCCAGGGCGCCGAGGTGCCCGAGACCCCGCGCATCATGGTGGTTGAGAACGGCCTCAAGTTTGGCCTGGACATAGAGAACAGCCAGAAGACCGGCTTCTTCCTTGATCAGAAGTACAACCGCCGCGCCGTGCGCGAGCTGGCCGGCGGCCGTCGCGTGCTGGACTGCTTCTGCCACGTGGGACCCTTCGGCCTCAACGCGGCTGCGGGCGGGGCGGAGTTCGTCCGCTGCGTGGACGTGAGCCAGACGGCCATAGACCTGGCCGCCGACAACGCCCGCCTGAACGGCCTTGAGGCAACCATGGACTTCACCTGCGCAAACGTCCTCGAGTACCTGCCCGAGCTGGCGCGAGACCGCAAGCGCCTCCGCGAGGAGGGCGGCCCCTTCGACCTCATCGTGCTCGACCCGCCGGCCTTCACCAAGAGCCGCGGCACCGTGGAGCACGCCAGCAAGGGCTACCGCGAGATCAACTACGCGGCCATGAGGCTGCTCCCGCGTGGCGGATACCTAGCCACGTGCAGCTGCAGCCACTTCATGACCACCGAGCTGCTCAAGCGCGCCATCGCCGACGCCGCCCACCAGGCAAACGTGCAGCTCAAGCAGATCGAGGAGCGCCAGCAGGCGCCGGACCACCCCATCCTCTGGGGCGCGCCTGAGACCCACTACCTGGACTTCCTCACCTTCCAGGTGGTCTAGCTTTCCCTCGGGGGGCGGCCGCCGGCTCCATCGGCGCCGACAGCACCTGGCTCGTAGCCGCAAACTCCCTGGGCACCAGCGCTGGCAAGATGCTGAGCCCGCAGAACATCGCCATCGGCTGCGCCATCGCCATGGCCGTCCTGGTCCTTGTGGGCTCCATCGCCCTGGGGTAGGAGCCGCGGCAAGAGGCACTTCTCGCCTGGCGGGGCTGCGGGTTCCTTGCTGTGAACGTCTGGCACGTCAGTTCAGCCGTTCAGTGAATGTCTGTCTTCAATTCAGGCGTTCACTGAACGGCTGTTTTGCTATCTAAGGCGTTCACGGCAAGAGGAACCGCGGCGAGAAGTGCCCGCCGCCCGTACTCCCTCCCCACCAAAAAGGGCGCGCCGGTCGCACTGACCGACGCGCCCCATTCCAGGCGAGAAGAGCCTCCGGCGGAAGCCCCCTAGAACTTGACCTGCGGGGCCTGGCGGACGGCCGGGTCCTCCACGGTGAAGCCGGTGCGCGGCTTGTACTTGCTGCCGGCCACGAGCGTGCCCGGGAAGGTCTGGATGGCGTCGTTGTAGTCCAGGACCATGTCGTTGTAGCTCATGCGGGCGTAGCTAATCTTGTTCTCGGTGTCGGTGAGGTCAGTCTGAAGCTGCGCAAAGTTGGCGTTGGCCTTGAGGTCCGGGTAGGCCTCGGACACGGCGAGAAGCCCACGCAGGGCCTGGGTCAGCTGGCCAGAGGCCTCCATCTTGGCCTCAGGCGTGGTGGCGGTGGCCACGGCGTTGCGCGCGGCGGTGACGGCCTCGAGGGTGCCGGACTCGTGAGCGGCGTAGCCCTTGACGGTCTCGACCAGGTTGGGGATGAGGTCGTTCCTGCGCTGGAGCTGCGCGTCGATGGTCTGCCAGGCGGCGTCGCACTTGTTGTTCTTCTGGACGATGCCGTTGTTGATGCTCATCCAGATGAAGAACAGAACCAAAAGCAGGGCGGCAATAACAAGAGCAACGATCATGGTGGTCCTCCTTAGGACGGCCACGGCCCGCAAGCCCAATGGCCCGGCAACAGGGGCTCTATGGCGGAGGAGGAGGGATTCGAACCCTCGGAACGGGGTTACCGCTCGACGGTTTTCAAGACCGCTGCATTCAACCACTCTGCCACTCCTCCGTGGTTTGAGCGGTACTATCGTACCCCATGGCAGAGCGTTTGAACCCCAAGAGACCCCGAGGAGCCCAACACATGTCCGACGACGAGAAGTACATGCGCCTGGCCCTCGCTGAGGCGGACGCCGCGGCGGCCGAGGGCGAGGTACCCATCGGTGCCGTGGTGGTCTGCGACGGCCAGGTGGTCGCGCGCGCTCACAACCGCCGCGAGCTGGACCTTGACCCCTCGGCCCACGCGGAGTTCAGCGCCATGGTGGCCGCCTCGCGCGCGCTCGGCCGCTGGCGGCTCTCCGGATGCACCGTCTACGTCACGCTGGAGCCCTGTCTCATGTGCGCTGGCCTCATGGTCAACGCCCGCATAGACCGCTGCGTCTTTGGCGCCGCAGACCCCAAGGGCGGCGCGCTGGGCACCCTCTACGACGTCAGCCATGACCCGCGGCTCAACCACGAGTTCGAGGTCACCCCCGGCGTCCTCGCCGACGAGGCGGCCGAGCAGCTCCGCAGCTTCTTCCGCGCGCGGCGAGAAGCCCACAAGTCCGCAAAGGCCCAGGCCGGCGCTGGCGAGGTGCCCGGCGCCAGCGCTGCCTGCGGTGCCGAGACTCCCGCGGCCACCCCAAAGGCCTAGTCCCTACTCCCGCGCGTCCTTCTCGCCAGATCTGGAGCCACGGGCGCGGCGGCGCTGCCAGACGCCGCGGACCCACCTGATGACGGCAAGGGCGCAGACGAGGTCGGCCCAGGCAAGGGCCACGCTCACGTACTGGACGCCAGGCACCTTGACGGGGCGCACGAGCTGGGCGGAGCCGTCGAGCGCGGCCTCCTGGTTGTAGGCCAGGTTGGTTGCCCGCGCGTTCAGCCACGCATAGAGCACGTCCTTGGTCGCTCGGCGCAGGTTGCCGGCAAACGCCACGGCCTCGTTGGCCTGCTGGCCGCCAGCTGCCGCAGCCGACGAGAGCTCGCTCTGCGTGAAGCCAAACTCAAAGGCGCCGTTGCGGAAGACGCCATCCATGAAGAGGTCGCCTCCGGCGGCGAGCATCTGGTCGGCGTTCATGTACGCATGGTGGTCTGCGTAGTCGGTGATGACGCAGCCGGCAAAGCCCCACTCGCCGCGCAGCACGCCCGTGATGAGGCCGGCGTTGCCGCCCGCCCATGTTGCGCCCAGTCGGTTGTACGAGGTCATGATGCCTGTGGCACCGCTGCGCGCGAGCATGCGGAAGGCGGGCAGGTAGACCTCGCGCAGGGCCTGCTCGGTCATCCACTCATAGAGGGAGTCGCGGTAGGTGTCCTGGCTGTTTGCCACGAGGTGCTTCACAAAGCAGTACGTGCCGGCCTCCTTGGAGCCCGCCACCACCTGCGAGGCCATGGCGCCAGAGACCAGCGGGTCCTCGGAGTAGTACTCGTAGTTGCGGCCTCCCAGCGGCGTGCGGTGCACGTTCACGCTCGGCGCATACCAGCCGTCGACGCCAATGGTCGCGCACTCAAGCCCCACCTGGCGGCCGTATTCGCGGGCCAGCTCCTTGCTCCAGGTCTGCGCCAGCACCGTGGCGCCCGGGTAGGCCACGCCCATGCTCAGCTGGTTGAACGAACCAACCTGCGAGGGGCCGTCCACCTCCTTGGTGCGGGGCTTGCCAATCCCGTCGATCTTTCCGGTGGAGATGTAGCCGTGAAGCACGACGCGTTCCATGTCGGCAACGGAGAGCTGGTCGAGAAGGTCGTCCCACGCCTCGTCGGAGTAGCTCATGCCCAGCTGGCGCCCCAGCTCCGTAAGCTCGCCGTCGTCGGAGAGCAGGTGGCTCTCGCCGGAGGTAGTGGCCAGCGGGTAGGCCACCTTCGCGGAGTCCGTCGACGCCACGTAGGACTCGGCCGCCACAGCCGCCTGATCATCGTCATAGAGGTTGCGCGCCGCCACGTTGCCCGCCATCTCGCGGTCGGCGTCCCCACGGCGCGGGAAGGTCCCCGCAAAGTCCGCGCGCGAGAGCCAGGTGATGCCCGCTTCGGAGTTGGAGCCATCAATGGAGACGCCGTCCCAGGCGGAGTCCCCCGTGAAGCGGTTCTCCACGGTGGCGCCGGTCTTGATGTCGTCGGGGCACTGGATGGTGCGCGGAATCCACAGCATGGTGCTGGCAAACTCGCAGTCGGCCACCGTGCGCGCATCTCGACGCAGCTCCACCATGTACTCGCCACGCTCTAGCTCGTAGCCGGCAAAGCCGTCCCCGTCCGCGTCGCTGTAGTCGTAGGAGGCCACGTCGTCCATAGAGAACGAAAGCGATATCTCCTGGGTCTCGCCGGGCTTGAGCAGGCGGGTCTTCTCGTAGGCCACAAGGACCGCCGCGCTCTTCTCGATGCCGCCCTTGGTGTAGGGCGGGGCGCAGTAGAGCTGGACCACGTCACGTCCGGCCACGGTGCCCGTGTTGGTGACCTTCACGCGGATGCTGAAGTCGGTCTTGCGGCCCACCGTGGTGCCCTGACCGGGAGAGCGGCCCGTGACCTCCCACTTGAAGCTGGTGTAGCTGAGGCCGTAGCCAAACGGGTACTGGACCACGCCTTCGTAGCCCTGGCCGTGCTGGTTGCTCACGCCGTCCCAGAAGCCCTCGGCGTCGGCCGTCTCGTACCAGCGATAGCCCACGTAGATGCCCTCGGCGTAGTCGCAGAAGCGCACGGCGTCGTAGGGCTCGGCCACGCCAACGTTGGAGTTCATGGTGCCGTCGGCCGGGTAGAGCCCCTGGCCGTTGGTGTAGATGCCCTCGCCCATGGCGCCGGAGTTTTCCCAGCTGGCGGCCGTGGAGAGGTCATAGGCGTAGGTGTCGGTCGTGCGGCCGGATGGGTTGGTGCGCCCCCAGAGGGCGTCCGCCACGGCGCGCGTGCCCTCGCCGCCCGTCGTACCCACCAGCATGCAGGCGTCGATGCCGGGCGTGGTCTCAAGCTCGCCCAGCTCCATGGCGTTTGTAGAGTTGACCAGCACCACCACGTGCTCGTAGTTCTTGCCCACGTAGCGCAGCAGGTCCTCTTCCTCCTGAGAGAGCTCCAGGTAGCTGCGGGTGACGTCGATGTCCACCACGCCGCCGCGGGCGTCCACCTTGTACTGGGCGCGCGGGCAGTCGATGCTCTCGCCCGCCGTGCGCGAGATGACCACCAGCGCCGTGTCCGAGTACTTCTCCGCGTTGGCGAGAAGGTCGTCTGAGTAGCAGCTCTTGTCGTAGATGGAGGGCTCGTACAGGCGGCAGAACTCCGAGGCGCGGCTGGAGAGGGCGCCCACGCTCTTGTACGGGCGCTCGCCGCAGAAGCTGCGGTACATGTCCGTGAGCTGGGTGTTGTACGAGACGCCCTCGTCGGAAAGGGCCGTCAGCAGGCCCGTGGTCTGGCCGGAAACCTGGCCGGAGCCGGAGCCGGAGGCCACCCACTGCGTGGACGCCCAGCCAAAGACGTTGACCTGCGTGCAGCCCTCCGGCAGGGGCAGGGCCTCGTCGTCGTTCTTGAGAAGGACCAGCCCCTCGCCCTCGATGCGCTGGGCAAGCTGGGCGCCCGCCTGCATGGTGGCGTCCTTCTCCTCGGCCGTGACCTGGATCTTGTCGCCACCCAGGTAGGACTCGACGGTGTCTCCCATGAGGGCCATGGCCACGTTGGCCGCCACCACGCCGGCGACGGCCGCAACGGCAAGCACGCGCGAGCCTACGTGTAGCGCACGGCGGCCAAGGGCCCGACGCCCTTCCCGCACCTGGTCCCGCTGGCCAGCGTCCCGCCGCTCCGTGCCCTTCTCTGCGTCCGCGTCCCTCTTGCTCCTGAGCAAACCACGACCTCCTGACAACTAACGTGAGGTAATGATAGTACCCGCGTCAGCGCCGCAGGCAGGTGCGCGTATTGACTCTGTAAAGGCATGGTGACGCGGGACCGCCGCGGCGCGCCTCGTGTAAAATAGCCTGCGGTCGGCGTACCGTGCGCCGCCATCAAGCCTGCAAAGAGAAGGGTCCGCATGAAACCTCGACCTGCCAGTCGATGACCCAAGCGGTGTGCTCCCCCGAGGTCACGCCGTGAGGGTGTGATTTGCGCGCCAACGGGCACGTCCCGCACGCGCGACGCCAACGACCCGGCCCCGTGCCGGAAACCGTTAGGAGCACAGATGATCTACCTGTCCCAGCTCATGGGAAACCCGGTCTACGCAGCGGATGGCGAGAAGATCGGTACCGTCTCTGACCTCGGCATTGCCACGGGCGAGGTCTTTCCGCGCGTCACGAGCCTTGCCTTCAAGGGTCCGGGCCGCACCCCCTTCATGATCTCCTGGCGCAAGTACGTTGACACGTACGACGAGAAGGAGATCCACCTCAAGGTGCCTGCCGTGGAGATTCGCTTCTCCTACCTGCAGCCCGACGAGGTCCTCATTGCCAGGGACATCCTCAACAAGCAGATCGTGGACACTCGCGGCATGCGCGTCGTCCGCGTGAACGATCTCAAGCTCTCCGACACCAGCTCAACCCAGCTGCGCCTGCTTGGCGCCGAGGTGGGCGCCCGCGGCATCCTGCGCTCGCTCTCGCCCGCGCTCGAGCGCGTGGCCCTCAAGGTGGCCCGCACCTTTGGCCACCCCATCCCCGAGCGCATCATTGCCTGGAGCTACATGGACCTGGTCGAGCGCGACCTCTCCAACGTCAAGCTCTCCGTCTCGCACAAGACGCTCGACGACATGCACCCGGCAGACATCGCGGACATCATCGAGCGGCTTGACCCGCGCCTGCGCGGCCAGGTCTTTGCCCAGCTCGACGACGAGCAGCGCGCCGGGGCCATGGCCGAGTTCGACGACGACGCAATGGCCGCCGAGCTCATGGGCGGCATGAACGAGCGCGAGGCCTCCCGCATGCTGTCCGAGATGGACCCGGACGACGCCGCCGAGCTCGTGAGCGAGCTTGACTACGACAAGGCCGAGAAGCTCCTGCGCCTCATGGGCGTCCAGGAGCAGCGCGCCATCCGCCAGCTGCTGGGCTACCGCGAGGACACCGCGGGCCGCATCATGACCTCCGAGTTTGCCGCTCTCTCCGAGGACAAGACCGCCGCCGATGCCGTCGAGCTGCTGCGCGGCCTGGACGAGGACTTCGAGAGCGTGCGCTACGTGTACCTCTTTGACGAGGACAACAAGCTCTCCGGCGTGGTCACGCTCAACAGCCTCATCGTGGCCGAGCCGGCAACCCCGCTCGCGGACATCTGCACGCGCGAGGTCATCACCGCCAGCCCCGAGGACGACCAGGAGGACGTGGCCGAGGACATCGCCAAGTACAACCTGCTGGCCATGCCCGTCGTGGCCGATGACGGCCACCTGCTGGGCATCGTCACCGTCGACGACGCGCTCGACGTCCTTGAGGAGGAACACGCCGAGGACCTGCAGATCGCAGGCGGCATTGCCTCTGACGACGAGAGCGCCCACGGCGGCGACCTGTTGTGGCTGCTGCGCCGCAACGCCTGGTTCTTCATCTGGATGGTGGCGGCGGGGCTCTTCCTCGCGCTCTCCCACCTGACGCCGGCCTTCCAGGCACCCCTGCACGAGGTGCTTCTTGTCTGCGCGGCGCTTCCCATCGCGCTGGTGCTGGCGGACGACTCGGTGAGCTACGTCACCAACTTCTTCCTCGAGAACGACCCGGACGACGAGGACTCCCCCTCCATGCTGGGCTTCACCATCAAGAGCCTGGCTTTGGGCGTGGCCTTTGCCGCGCTGGTGGTCCTGGTCGAGATGGCCCTGGACAGCGTCGCGACGGCCGCCGCGGGCACCCCGCTTCCCACGCCGCTGCAGGCCGGGTTCATTGCCGCGGCCATTGCGGTGCTGGTCGCCTTTGTGCTTTGCCCCGTCTGGCTGCTGGTCCTGCGCAAGCGTGACGAGAAGAACGAGGACACCTCGGGCTTTACGCTCTCCGTCACGGCCATGGTCGTGGCCTGCCTGGTCTTCTGCCTTGCCGCGTGCAAGCTCGCCGCCGTCATGGGCATCGCTGGGGTGCTTGCGTAGTGGCACGCCAAGAAGAGATGGAGCCGCAGGTCAAGGCCGCTACGGCCGAGTCCGTCAACGCCAACGGCGGCAAGCGGGGGTACGGGCACCTTGACCCCAAGCGCGTGCTCGCGGCCATGGGCCCGGGCATGGTAGCGGCCCTTGCCGGCGCGGACGCCGGCGGCGTGGCAACCTACTCGAGCGCCGGCGCCCTCTTTGGCTATGGCCAGCTCTGGACCGTGCCGGTCATGTGTCTCCTGCTCATCGTGGCGCAGGAGACCGCCGCCCGCATGGGCTGCGTCACCGGCAAGGGCTTTGCCTCGCTCATCCGCGAGCAGTTCGGCGTGCGCATGAGCACGCTGGCAATGCTTGCGCTTCTTATCTCCAACACCACGGTCACGCTCTCTGAGTTCGCGGGCATTGCCTCGGGCTTTGCCCTCTTTGGCATCCCCGCCTACGTCAGCGTGCCCATTGCGGCGGTGGCCATCTGGGCGCTCACCATGAGCGGCTCCTACCACCGCATCGAGAAGATCTTGCTTCTCATCAGCTGTGCCTTCGTGACCTACGTGGTTGCCGGCGTCATGGTGGGCCCCGACTGGGGAGACGCCCTCAACGCCACGCTCATCCCGCGCTTCTCCACCGACCCGCAGTACTTCAGCGTGCTGGTGGCAAACATCGGCACCACCATCGCGCCCTGGATGATTTTCCTGGCCCAAAGCAACGTCGTCGAGAAGAACGCGCGCGCAGAGGACCTGCCCTACCAGCGCATTGACACCGTGACCGGCTCCGTTGTGGCCAGCGCCATCTCCTGGTTCATCATCCTCACCACCGGCGCCGTGCTCTTCCCCGCCGGCATTGCGGTCAACGGCGCCGAGGACGCGGCCAGCGCCCTGGCGCCGCTCGTGGGCCCCTACGCCGAGGCGCTCTTTGGCGCCGGCCTTGTGGGCGCGAGCTTCCTGGCCGCCTGCGTGCTGCCGGGCATCACGTCCAGCGCCATCTGCGAGGCCTTTGGCTGGGAGCGCGGCGCGGACCGCAGCTGGCAGGAGGCCCCGGTCTACCGCGGCATCATCACCGTAATCATCTTCCTGTCCGCCGTCATCGTCATCATCCCCGACGTCAACCTCTTTGGCATCATGATGCTGGCCCAGGTCATCAACGGCGTGCTGCTGCCGGTACTTTTGGTCTTCATGGTGCTCATCGCCGGTGACCGCCACGTCATGGGCGCCTTTGCCAACGGCCGCATCTGGAACGGCCTCACCTGGTTCACCATCATCGCCGTCGTCATCCTGACCATCGTGATGTTTGTCCTTCAGGCGATGGGGCTTTAGGGCAGAACGGAACCGCGGCCGCGCAAGGCCACCCGCACCCACGCGAGCAACGCAAAGATCGGGCCGAACCTCCAAGCGGAAGTCCGGCCCGTTTTTGCTTGAACCCGCGAAGCGTCCGATTGGAGCCGAGCCCCGTGGCCTACTTGCTGGCCTTGTCGAACTCCTCCTTGAAGGAGCCGAACATCTTGCCCATGCGGCCAAGCCCCTTGCCCACCATGCGGGCGGCATCGGCGCTGGCCTGGGCGGCCTTCTTCTTTGCAGCGGCCTTCTGGGCCTCCGTCGGCTTCTTGGCCTTGGGCTTTGCTGCGGAGGAAGGCGCCTTGGCCTTGGGGTCGGCAGGCTGCTGCGCCGCGGGCTTCTGAGCTGCCGGGACGTAGGTCACAGGCTCGCCAGCGGCGGCGCGGTCCTCCTCGGAGGCAGGCAGGGTCTCCACGGGAGCAGAGACGCTCACGTTGGCGGCGGGAATCTCTGCCGGGTCCGCCGGCTGGGGTTCCTCGGCGGTGGCGTCGGAGATGGCACGCTTGGCCTTGCCCAAGGCGCGGCCGAGGGCAAAGGAGCCCTTGTCCACGGCCTCGGACGCGGCGGCGCCGGCCTTGTGGCCCATCTCGGCGCCCTTGACCTTGGCGCTTGCCCAGGCCTCGCCCGCCTTGGCAGCGGCACCGCCGTCCACGGCGAGCTTCTCGGCCTCGTCGGAGACCACCATGAACTGGTCTTTTGGCGAGTAGCCAATGACCATCTCGGCGGGAATCTCAAAGCTACCAACCAGCATGCGAGAAGCGCCGCCATCTCCCACAAAGAAGGTCTTGGCGCGACCGGTCTTGGCGTCGAACTCCACGTCGTTGACGTAGCCCATGACCTTGCCGGAGCGGGTGCGGGCATCCATGCCCGCCCACATGATGCACTTGTCCCAGTCAAGGCCAAGGCGCTTGCGGGCGGCGTCGTCAAGGCCGTCCTCCGGACGGGTCACCTTGACGCCGCGCTCGCAGGGCTCAAACGAATCCCAGGCCAAAAAGGCGTCCTCGCGCTTGACCATGCCCGCAACGTCAGGGCGAACCACCATAAAGCCAACCAGCTGGCGGCCGTTGGGCGCAAAGACCGCCATGTGGATCTTGCCCAGCTTGCTGAGCTTCTCGGCGGGAGCGTCCGGGTTCTTCTTGTCCTTGCGGGCCTTCTTGGCGAGAAAGACCTTCACACCCTGGTAGGAGTCGATCTTTGCCACGGGCTAGGCCTCGGTGTCGGACTCGGGAGCCTCGGCGTCAACGACCTCGACGCGGACGGCCTCGGCGGGCGTCTCGGCGGCAGGGGCGGCCTCGGCGGCAGCGGCAACCTGGTCGGCGACGGCGTTGACGGCATCCTGGACCTGGGCGGAGGTGGTGCTCACCACGTCAGAGAGGGAGTCACGCAGCTGGTCCATGCGCTCGCGGGCGAGGTCGACCTTGGCGCGCAGCTCGTCGGTCTTGGCGTCGACGACGGGGCGGACGCCGCTGAACTTGTCGGCAGCAGCCTCGGCGCCGCGCTCGTAGGTGTCAACAGCGGAGTCCCAGGCGTCGTTCATGGCATCGGCGGCCATGGCGCGGCTCTCGGCGCCGGAGCGCGGAGCCAGCAGGATGCCGGCAACGATGCCAGAGGCGGTGCCAAAGAGAGTGCCGAGGGTGAAGTAGAGTGCCTTCTTGCTCATGATTTCCTCCTTGTTTGGTCCTACGCAAGTTGCGCTGCGCGCGGTCTTTCAAACTCCACGCGACCCCGCGGGGCCGCGAGTGCTACCTGACTGACTTGGGACGGGGGCCGCTGTAGGCACCCCAGCCATCCTGTGGCTGCTCGGGAGCAGGCCGCTCGGACTGGGGCTCAAAGGCGGCCGCCGGCGAGAGGGGCTCCTCCTCGGGGACAACCTCCGGGGCGGGCTCGACAGGGGCGGGCTCGACAGGGACGGCCTCGACAGGGACAGCCTCGGCCTCGGGCTCCTCCTGAACGGGCTCCTCGGCAGGCTGCTCCTCGACGGAGACGGGCGCCTCCTCGGCAGCCGGCTCGTCCTCGGCAGGCTCCTGCTCGCTCACGCTTGCCACGAGGTCCACGAGGCCGCTTGCGATGGCGTCCACGTCGGGCTTGGGGTCGCCGCCGCCGGAGTAGGCCCACTGCATGATCCAGACGGCGCTGGAGAGGGCGCCCGCCACCAGCACGTCGTCCGGGCAGGAGAGCTCGACCTCAAAGCTGCGCTCGCCGGTCTGGACCGTGCGCCCCGTGGAGATGTCGCCGGCAATGTCCGTGCGGGCGAGAAGCTCCACGGTCACGTGCTCGAGCAGGTGGGCGAGCTCGGTCTGCTCGACGACCTCGCCAAAGTGGGGGCCGGCGTCGCCCAGGCAGACGTGGTCCGCAATCTGGGGCATGAGCTCGACCATGAGGCGCGTGCCCTCGGGGTCATCGCTCGTGAGCAGCGGCGCATTGGGCGCCACCTCGACCTCGGCCGCAAGGGTGCGCGGGCCGACGGTGACTTTCTTGATGTCAAACAGCTGAGCCATGCGGCGGCTGCCTTTCCTTCTGGCCCGTATCGCGGGCATTCGTTTCGTTCAAACCATTGTAGCGACCCGGCGGCGAGGGGCGCTAATTGCTCGCAGGCTCCACGTCCTTCTCGCCCCCAACGGAGGGCGCTTGGCCGGGAGCGGTCTGGTCGGAGTCCGCAGGCGGCTCGGGGGCGGTCACGCGCAGCATGGCGATGCGGCGGCCGCGCATGGACTGGACGAGGAAGCGGTACCCGTCCTTCTCCACGACGTCGCCGGGACGCGGGAGCTTGTCGGCGCGCTCGATGACGAAGCCGGCGACGGTCTCGTACTCCTCGTTGTCCTCGATGGGCCAGCCGAGGTCGATGGCGTCGTCCAGGGGGAAGCGCCCGTCGACGAGCCACTCGCGGTCTGAGAGCTGCGTGATGTACT
The DNA here is from genome assembly GCA_905215465.1 of uncultured bacterium. Taxonomy (GTDB): domain Bacteria; phylum Actinomycetota; class Coriobacteriia; order Coriobacteriales; family Atopobiaceae; genus Paratractidigestivibacter. The sequence continues at coordinate 63,530 of CAJMPT010000001.1, forward strand.
TGTTGTCGGGGTCAAACTCATCCTCAATCTCTCCGACGACCTCCTCCACGATGTCCTCGATGGTGATGACGCCGGCGGTGCCGCCGTACTCGTCCACCACGATGACCATCTGGTCGTGGCTGGTCTGCATCTCGGAGAGCAGCGGGATGATGTCCTTGGTGTCGGGCACGTAGTCGGGCGTGCGCATGTGGCCCGAGATGGCCGCGGCGCCCTCGCCGTCGTCCAGGATGGGAGAGATGATGTCCTTGATGTGCGCGATGCCCACGATGCGGTCAACGGAGCCGCGGTAGATGGGGATGCGGCTGTAGCCGGTGCGCCGCATGGTGGCCAGGACCTCGGAGAGCGTCGAGGTGTCCTCCATGGCGGTCATGTCAACGCGGGGGACCATGACCTCGCGGGCGATGGTGTCGCCCAGGTCAATGACCTCGTGGATCATGGACTTCTCTTGGTCGGACAGCTCCTCGGCGTCCGTGACCATGTACTTGAGCTCCTCCTCGGAGACGTTCTGACGCTCGTCGGCGGACTTGATGCCCATGACCTTGGAAAGGCCGTCGGCAGACTTGGAGGTGAGCCAGACCAGCGGGGCCGCGACGCGCATGAACGCGCGGATGGGACCGGCGACGGACTTGGAGACGCGCTCGGCGTCGGAGAGGGCGATGCGCTTGGGAACCAGCTCGCCCACCACCGTGGAGAAGTAGGCCACGACAAGCGTGATGATGACGGGCGCAAGCGTGGCGGCAATGCCCGCGGGCATGCCGAGGCTCACGAACCAGGAGCCGAGCGGGTCGGACAGGCTCGTTGCGGCAAAGGCCGAGGAGGCAAAGCCCACGAGCGTGATGGCAACCTGGATGGTGGCCAGGAACTGGCCGGAGTCGGAGGAGAGGTCCAGGGCGCTCTTGGCGCGCTTGTCCCCCTCGTCTGCCTCGGGTTCTAGTACGGCCCTCTTGGCATTGACCACGGCCATCTCCGAGGCAGAGAAGTAGCCGTTGACGAGGGTGAGCAGAAACGTGACGACAATGCTAATTGCTACGTCCATGCGCGAATGCGCGACCTCCTTGGTCGGGTTTCCTATACGCGCCCGCGGTCGGGACGCGTGGGACCGCAGGCGTAAATATTCATTCTAGCAGCCATCCGCGCATCCCTCGTTTCTGCCGCGTTGCGCGATCGGACAGGCGCTGGGGGGCGGAAGGCCCGGGCAAGACGACTCCGGGCGCGGCGGCCCTGCGCAGAAGTCCCCTTCGTGTGAGCCTTCCGCCATTTTTTGTGCAGAAGTCCTCTTCGTGTGAGTCCTTTTTGGGCTTAGCCAGAGTATGCCCGATTTGCCAACTGGGCTTTTGCTGATTCGCAAAGGCGAAATCAGCCGCAAGGCCCCAATTTGGGCTCACACGAAGGGGACTTCTGCACAGACTTTTGGAAAATGCTCACACGAAGGTCAGTTCTGCACGCCGAAGAGCCTCTCGCGCAGCTTGTCGCGGGAGTCCTGCTGCCACTTGGTCAGCGGTCGGCGCCTCAGCCCCAGCCGGCACGTCAGGTCATCGACGAAGGCATCGAGCTTGGTGCCGTCCTTGACCAGCTCGTTTGTTGCCACCATCACGGTGTAGCCCATTGCCTCGAGCACGCGACGGCGAGCCTCGTCGGACTCCTTCTTCTTGGGTGTCAGGTGATGCGCGTTGCTGTCGTACTCCACCACCAGCCTGGCGTCGGCCCACAGGAAGTCCGGCTTGACCTCGGACTGGCCGTCGAGCGCCTCCCGATGCCTCTGGGGCACCTCGAGGCTCGCGTTCACGGCAAACCCGCCCAGGCCTGCCCCACCGAGCCTTCGCGAGAGCAGGAAGAACACGGCAAGGTCGGTCTCGCGCGGAGAGGCGGACCCATCGGTTGCCAGGTCAAGCGCCCTCACGGCCTTACCCGCGCCGCGCACGCCCACGGCCCTGGCGGACTTTGCGTACCCCACAAGCTCGGCCCTGCTGGTCAGCGCCGTGAGGTCTGACTGGAAGCTGTCCTCCGCCCAGGGCGTGAGGCCATACGTGCCACACAACTCGCAGGCAATCTGGGCAAGGTCGACCTCGTCCATGTCCATTGCCAGCTGCACCAGCATGGGCCCCGGCTGGCACACGCTCACGTACTGGTCGACAACATGCAGGTGAGACTGGGTGAGCGGGCCGGCAAAGACGCGATCGCGAATGGCCTGACACCGCCGCCGGTCTGCGACCGAGCCCACCACGGCATCGACCGGCACGCTCGAGTTGCAGAGGTTGGCCGCAAGGGCCGCCCGCTCGTGAAGCTCGAGCGCCCGCGGCCCAAAGACCCTACCCGCATCCTCAAGCACGTGCTGCCCCTCGGAGGCAACCCGAGAGGCCCTCCAGAAGTCCAGAGCCGTTTCATATCCCATGACAAGCGCTTCGTTGCCCAAGACAGACCCCCTCCCGCAGACAGTGGGGAGACCTTACAGGCAACTAGCAGACTCTCATATGTCGAACCGACCAATATCGGCAGGCGGCCCAAACAAGACGCCAGGCGAGAAGAGCGCCGGCGGCCCCAGGGACCACCGGCGCTCCATCAATGCGCACCGTGTTGGCTGTGCGACAGGGACGCTACTTCTCGCCGGCAGCACGGCGGGCGGCGTAGTCGGCCGCGAGCTTCTGCTGGATGTCGTGCGGGACCTGCTCGTAGCCAGAGAGCTCGAGCTCGAACTCGCCCGTACCGCGCGAGAGCGAACGCAGGCGCGTGGCGTAGTCCGTGACCTCGGCATACGGGATGGTGGCCTCGACGGTGGTCTGGCCGGCGGTGACGCCGGAGCCGGCGGACATGCCCTCGACGCGGCCGCGGCTGGCGGAGACGTCGCCCATCACGGAGCCGGCGTAGCTGTCGGGCACGGTGATCTTGAGGTGGGCCATGGGCTCAAGCAGCACGGGCTCGGCCTGGTCGACGGCCTTCTGGAAGCCAATGCGAGCGGCGGTCTTGAAGGCCATCTCGTTGGAGTCGACGGGGTGATAGGAGCCCTCGTAAACGGCGACCTTCACGTCGATCATGGGGAAGCCGGCCAGGACGCCATCGCGCATGGTCTCCTGGACGCCCTTGTCGATGGCGGGGATGAAGCCGCGCGGGATGTGGCCGCCCACGACCTCGTCAACAAACTCGTAGCCAGCACCCGGGTTGGGCTCCACGCGCAGCCAGCAGTCTCCGTACTGGCCGGCGCCGCCGGTCTGCTTCTTGTGGCGGCCCTGGGCAGAGGCCACGCGGCGGATGGTCTCGCGGTACGGAATCTTGAGCGCCACGGTGTGGGCCGTCACGCCGGCACGGGCCTCAAGGCGGTCAAGCAGCACGCTGACCTGCGCCTCGCCGATGGCGGAGACCACGGTCTGGCCGGTGTCCTCGTCGCGCTCCACCTTGAGGGTAGGGTCGGCGTCCGCGCTCTTCTCGAGGAAGGCGTAGAGCTTGCCCTCGGTGCCGCGGGCGTCGGGCTCGATGGCAATGCGGTAGAGCGAGTTGGGGAAGCGGAAGGCCGCGGCCTCGACCTTGCCCGTGACGGAGAGGGTGTCGCCCGTCTGGGCCTCAAGCTTGGGAACCACGACGATGTCGCCCGCGGCGGCGGACTGGACGTCGGTGGTCTCCTTGCCGCACATGAGGTAGAGGTGGCCCAGGCGCTCGGACTTGCGCGTGCGGGCGTTGGTGAGCTCCAGGCCTGGAGTCAGCGTGCCGGCCAGCACCTTGAGGAAGGACAGGCGGCCATTCTGCGGGTCGTTGAGGGACTTGAAGGCAAAGGCGACGGGGCGGTCGTCATCGGGAGAGATGTCAAGCTGCTCGCCGTTGACCAGCGGGATGCGGCCGAAGTCGGCCATGGTGGGGAACCACGCCACGACGGCGTCCATGAAGGAGATGACGCCTTCCTCGCGCACGCAGGAGCCGGCAAAGACCGGCACAAAGATGCGCTCGGCAATGGCCTTGGCAAGAAGCCCCTCGAGCTCGTCCTGGGTGATCTCCTCGCCCTCCAGGTACTTCATCATGATCTCGTCGTCAGCCTCGGCCACAAGGTCGGTGAGCTGGACACGGGCGTCGTCGGCGGCGGCGCGGAACTCGTCGGGGATGTCCGTCACCACGGGCTTGCCGCCCTCGAGGCGGCGGGCCTTCATGTGGACGACGTCGATGACGCCGGAGAAGGCGTCGCCGGAGCCCATGGGAATGGTCACGGCGCCGAGCTTGGTGCCAAAGCGCTCCTGAAGCGTGGCGAAGGCCAGGTCATAGTCTGCGTCGGCGCGGTCCACGCGGTTGATGAACAGCGCACGAGACAGCGAGAGGTCCTCGGCGGCGTACCACAGGCGCGTGGTGATGGTGCCCGGGCCACTGGCCGCGTCGACCACGAAGAGGGCGGTCTCGCAGGCGCTCATGGCGGCGTAGGCGTCACCGACAAAGTCCGGGTAGCACGGGGCGTCCAGGACGTTGATGCGGGTGCCCTCCCACTCGACGGGGGCTATTGCCGTTGAGATGGAGAAGCCGCGCTCCCCCTCCTCGCCGTCGTAGTCCAGCGTGGGCTTTGTGCCGGCGTGGCCTCCCAGGCGGGTGGTGCGGCCCGTCAGGTGAAGCATGGCCTCGGCCAGCATGGTCTTGCCCACGCCGCCTTGGCCCACAAGGACCACGTTCTTGACCTTCTCGGTACCCTTTGCTGCCATGATGCCTCCCTCGTCGGAGTCTCTATGAAGCGTTGCAGCAACCATACCCACGCGCGGGCCAACGGTTGCGCACGCATCGGGCAGCGCGGGAGAAGTGCGTGCGGACGGTAAGGCCCCCGGCGCGGGCGGCAGCGCAGCAGCGGACGTCGCGCCACGAAAAAGGCCGCGGGCCCGGATGGGCTCGCGGCCAGAGTCGCTGATGCGAGGCGCTTCTCGCCTGGTGGAGGAGCTACTCCTGGAGGGCCTTCTCGGCCTCGGCGTCGTGCTCGGCGATGAGCTTGGCCTTCTCGGCGATGGTGCCGTCAGAGAGCTCGTCGGCGTAGATCTTCTTGCCGGTGGGGTGCTGCTCGAGCCAGAGTTCCTCGGCGCGCTGCTCCCAGCTCTTGGCGTAGACCGAGGTGCGGGCGCAGAGGTGGTCGACGTCCTCGGGCGTGACGTACTCGGTGCACTGGGCGTCGGACTCGTGGACGATCTCGGGCAGGATCTCCGGGTTCTCCAGCATGGGGCAGGGGCGCAGCATGTTGTCGTTCCAGGGGTAGTGCTTGCGGTAGGCCTGGAAGATGGGCTGCTGCAGGCACTCCAGCAGGGACTTCTCCTTGACGTTGGCATTGGAGTAGTGGATGAAGACGCAGGGCTCCACGTCGCCGCGGGCGTTGATGTGGCAGAACACGCGGCCGCCGGCGATGCAGCCGCCCACGTACTCGCCGTCGTTCTGGAAGTCCATGGCAAAGATAGGCTTGCCGCCGGTCACGCCACGGACCTCGCGGATGCGGCGCAGCATGTACTCGCGCTGCTCGACGCTGGGGCAGAGGTCGACCGTGGCGCCCTCGCCGACGGGCATGTAGTGGAAGTACCAGGCCCAGCGGCAGCCCTTGGAGATGATGGTGTCAAAGTACTCGTCGGAGCTAACCATCTCGGTGTTGGCGCGGGTGTAGGCCGTGGAGGTGCCGAAGAGCAGGCCGTTCTCGCGCATGAGGTCAAAGGCGGCCATGGCCTCCTTGTAGGAGCCGTCGCCGCGGCGGCCGTCGTTGGAGTCCTCGGTGCCCTCGAGCGAGACGCTGAAGACGATGTTGCCCACGCGCTTGACATCGTCGCAGAACGCCTGGTCGATGAGGGAGGCGTTGGTGAAGATGTTGAAGAGGCAGTCGTTGTGGGCCTCGGCCAGGCGCACGACGTCCTTCTTGCGGACGAGGGGCTCGCCGCCGGTGAGCATGTAGAGGTGACAGCCCAGCTCGGAGCCCTCGGTCACCAGGCGGTCCATCTCCTCGTAGGTGAGGTTGAGTTTGTTGCCGTAGTCGGCGGCCCAGCAGCCCACGCAGTGCTTGTTGCAGGCGCTCGTCGGGTCAAACAGGATGATCCAGGGCACGTTGCACTGGTACTTCTCGGCGCTGGCGGTGGTGTTGCGCAGGCCACGGAAGGCGGCCTCGTAGGCACCGTTCAGGATGGACGTCTTGAGCACGTGGTGATCGGTGTTGTCGATGACGTCCCAGAGGAACTGCTCCCACTTGGAGCCCGGGTACAGGCCGTTGCGAATGCCGCGAATGGCGCCGGGGGCGGTGTCCTTCAGCAGGTTGCCGGCCATGTCCAGGAGCTTGTCGAGGTTCTTCTCGCGGTCAGGGCCGCTGGCCGCCTTGATGATCTGGTCAAGCGCCAGGCCAAACGCTGCGCGCTCCGCCTTGTGGGCAATCTTGGACTGCATGTGCGTTCCTCTCCAATCACGGGTCCTCCGCCGTCAGGTTCGACTTTTTGAACCCGTTTCAATAACGGCCCGATGTTATTCCTTATTCCCCTTTTCAGCAATTATTTTTGTCTTCGGGTCAAAAATTATGAACGCCTGTTGAGAATAGATCTTGTACGGCCCCGACCTGCGGCTGCCGTACTCCGCCCGTCCGTGTATGCTTGAACGCACGACGTCAACGAGGGGATTCACATGGGCTTTCGCACCTACACATGCAAGATCGAGCGCAACTGCGGAGGCTGCGAGTGGCTGAGCGTGCCCTACCCCATCCAGCTGCGTCGAAAGCAGGAGCAGGTCGAGTCCCTCCTGGGAGAGATGGCTGCCAGCTGCGGCGCGCGCGTGGACAAGATCTGCGGCGTGGCGGGCGAGCCGCTGGCCTACCGCCACAAGGCGGCGACGCCCTTTGCCCCCGCCGGCCACGGCCACATTCGCTGCGGATTCTATGCCGCTGGCACCCATCGCATCATCTCTTGCGAGAAGTGCCTGGTAGAGGACCCGCGCGCACGCAAGATCCTGAACAGCGTGGCCCGCGTGGCCGAGCGGCTGCACATTCCCGCCTACGAGGAAGACCGCGGCATTGGCGTGCTGCGCCACGCGGTGGTGCGCTGCGGCTACGCAACCGACGACGTACTGCTCACACTGGTCACCAACGTTCCCGAGTTGCGCGGACCCGACCGCGTGGTGGCCGCGCTGCGCGAGGAGTGTCCCGAGGTCACGAGCATCGTTCAGAACGTCAACATGCGCAGGACCAACGCCATCCTAGGCAAGCAGAACCGCACCCTGTGGGGCACGGGCGTCATGCACGACAAGCTGCTTGGCTGCACTTTTGAGATTGGCCCCTCGAGCTTCTACCAGACCAACCCGGCTCAGACCGAGGTCCTCTACCAGCTGGCCCTTCAGGCGGCCGGGCTCGAGAGCGGAATGAGCGTCCTGGACGCGTACTGCGGAACGGGCACCATCGGCATCTGCGCCGCGGCGGCAAACGCAGGCATCGAGGTCACGGGCGTGGAGCGTGTGGCCAGCGCCGTCAGGTGCGCCGATCGCAACGCCCGCGCCAACGGCGTTGCCGAGCGCTGCGGTTTTGTTGCCGCCGACGCCACGGAATGGATGTCGCACAAGGCTGGCGAGAAGCACTTTGACGTGGTGCTCATGGATCCGCCGCGCGCAGGCAGCACGCCTGAGTTTCTCCACGGCGTGGCCAACCTGGCGCCCGAACGCGTGGTCTACGTCAGCTGCAACGTCCAGACGCAGGCCCGCGACCTCGAGGTTCTTATGGGCAGGGGCTATAAGCTGCGCAGCGTTGCCCCCGTGGACATGTTCCCCCACACCAAGCACGTGGAGTCCGTGGCGGTGCTGGTGCGGAAGTAGGCCCGAAGACGTCACGGTGCCTTGCCAAGATCAACTTGCAAGAGAACAGGGCGGATCGGGGCCCGTCATCCCAAGAATTCTGCACCGAACCCGCCTTAGTGTGAGTCTTTAGGAAACCGCTGCACCAAAGTGGCCTTAGTGCGAGCCCCTCTTTTGGGCATCGCCTTCCTCGTCAATGATTCTATGCAATATCAAATCCACTCAACTGGACTTTCTAGTGGAAATTATTCATTTAATGATTGATATCACAGCTATGGCTGATGATTAGACTCGCACTAAGGCCACTTCAGCGCATCCGATTCAGAATCACTCACACCAGGGTGCTTTCGGTGCAGCGGGAGGGGCGTCCCAATCGCATCAAAAGCGGTGGCGCAAGGGCCCGGCCACCTCGCCATGCCTGCCAAGACCTTCATTTGTTCCTAGATGAACAATGTCCCGCCCTCCTGGCCCCTCAATTCCCGTCACCGCCATCGTCTCATTTTCATCGGAATAGACTCGAAACATACCTTGTGGCATTTAACATTTCACCTGTTTAAGTGGCATTTTTGTTCTTTACCTTTTTCTCTCATTTTTTAATACCATCTCATATAATCATGAGACTAAAAGAGCGAAGAGGAGATTGCGACATGGCGCTTCCAACCAACATAGAGACCTTGCTTGATGGCCAAGTTGTGGAATGGGCCCGAATCGAGTTCAAGGAGACCTGGGACGCACAGGCATCCTTGAAGACCATTTGCGCATTTGCAAACGACATCGATAACTGGGGAGGCGGCTACATTGTCCTCGGCGTTAAAGAGACTGGTAGCAAAAGGGAGGCTGTTGGAGTTCCTCCCGAAAAGGTTGACGGCTGGCTCAAGGACATGCTCAACAAGTGCAAGCTCATCCAGCCTCCCTACATGCCTATCACAGAAGTCTGTTCCTACGAAGGTAAGACCTTTGTCATCGTATGGGCGCCGGGAGGTAGCCAACGTCCCTACTCATCTCCAAAGTCGATGGGTTCAAAAACAGAGCGCATCCATTGGATTAGAAAAATGGCAAGCACAATTGCCCCTTCCCACGAAGAGGAAATCGATCTGTACAACCTGGCAAACAACGTCCCCTTCGACGATCGCATAAATCATGAGGCAGACATTTCTGACCTCAGTCTTCCTCTTATCAAAACCTATCTGAAGGAGGTTGGGAGCACTCTCTACGAGCTCGCTGATACCATGAGCTTTAGCGAGTTATGCAGAAGCATGAACATTGTTGATGGGCCATCGGAATACACCAAGCCGAAGAACGTTGGCCTATTGTTCTTCTCACCGAATCCAGAAGCTTTCTTCCCGTTTTCGGCGCATATCGACGTGGTCGAGTTACCTGATGGCGAAGGTGGAGACCGAATTTACGAGCACACCTTTTCGGGCCCCTTGGATGCCCAGCTTCGCGATGCGCTCCGCTACCTTCGGAATTACGTAATCGAGGAAACCATCGAAAAGGTCCCAAATAAAGCAGAATCTAATAGGTATTTTAATTATCCGTATGCCGCCCTCGAGGAGGCTCTTGCAAACGCCGTCTATCACAAGGGATACGACTCGCGCGAGCCAGTCGAAGTTCGAATATTGCCCGACAGAATCGAAATCCTATCTCATCCCGGAGCCGACAGATCGATTTCCATCAGCAACCTCAGACGCTTTAGGGCATCCAGTCGCAGGTATCGTAACCGTCGAGTTGGCGAGTTCCTTAAAGAACTACATCTAACAGAGGGGAGAAACACCGGCATTCACAAAATGCTGCGCTCGCTGTCCGAGAACGGCTCGCCCGAGCCCATCCTGGAAACGGATGAAGACAGGCTGTACTTCCTCGTCACGATTTTCGCTCGTCCGTCAGTTAGCCGTGGTTCAACATCTTCCAACAGGGAGCCAACAAAGATTGAAGGGCGCCACGAACGCATTCTTTCCTATTTGAAGGACAATCCGTCAGAAAGCCTCGCGACCGCAAGCAAGGTTCTAGGAATTAGCCCCTCCACCCTGAACAGAGACGTCGCTCAACTAAAAGCCGAGAACCGCCTAATTCGAAAAGGGCCAAAACGCGGCGGCGCATGGCTGGTAAGTTAGGTTTCCTTGCGCCACGCCTCGGCTGTTGCACGGGTGCCCGAGCAGTGCCTCGGTCTCCACGGCGGCCTTCGTGTGGGCGGCGGCCAGCCCGACCTCCAGGTAGCCGTCCCTCCTATCCATGAGCGTGGCCAGGCAAAGCCTGGCCACGCGGCCGGCCACGATGTCGCGGATGGACACGTCCACCGAGCGGTTGACCATGATGCCCTCGCGCTCCCACAGGGCAAGATAGTCGTACTGACCCACGGTCCCCGACGTCTGGTTTCTGCCGCAAGTGCCATTCTGTCGGAAGCCTCAGGCCTTTCCCCACCAAGGCCGTTGCATCAGGAATGAGAATTCAAGTTAGTAGAAGCTCTTCAGAACGCTGATGACATTTCGCATGAATTGTCCGTCCTCGTCTAGGTGCGCGACGACTCTCACGTTCCGGCTCTCGAGGTCATAGGCTCGCACCTGCTCGAGAGCGACCCACCCATAGCGCTCATCAATTATCGGAAGCTCGAGATGCAGCGGAAACCCATTGTTCCTTGTGGTAATTGGGCAAACCAGCGTCATGGACGTGGAGAGATTGAAGTAGGAGGAGCTGACCACCAGCCCAGGACGTCTTCCAGTTGGCTCGTGCCCAACCGAAGGCGCAAAGTCAAACTCAACGATATCGCCCTGGTTCAGAATGGCCATTACCAGACCTCCTTGCCAGAAGACATTCCCAGATCAATGAACTCCGGCTTTGGCCCGTCGTAGCCCCTCATCAGGCTTTGAAGCGTCATCGGCTCTTCAACTCGAGTGACAACCAGTGAATTACCGCGCTTTTCTATATTTACGCGCTCGCCGAGATTAAAGCCGTTCTTGCGGAGCTCTTTGGGGATTGCAATTCCCACCGAATTCCCGATGCGAGTAAGTACGGCAGTGGCCATTTTGCCCTCCTCCTTTGTTGTAACGCGTACTAACGATATGTTGGTTATAACATGTTATAACCAACATATCAATCCCTGACGAAAAAAGGCGGCCGAGCCTCACGGCCCGACCGCCCGAAATCGCTTCGTTTACCGCTGCCCGTACGTTGCGTTGGGGCCATGCTTGCGCAGGTAGTGCTTATCTTGAAGGTACTGGGGCGCCGGGCCGCAATGCGGCGAGAGGAGCTCCGTGTCGCGCGCTATCTTGGCGCACTCCTCGAGCACCGCGGCATGGTAGACGGCCTCGTTGGCATCCTTGCCCCAGCTAAATGGCCCATGGTTGCGCACGAGAACCGCAGGCACCGCAATCGGGTCAACGTCCCTCTCCTCAAAGCCGGACACTATGACCTTGCCGGTATTGAGCTCATATGCCTCCTCGATCTCCTCCTTGGTGAGACCCCTCATGCAAGGAACCGGGCCATAGAAGTAGTCGGCATGGGTAGTTCCGTAAGCGGGAAGGTCCCGACCGGCCTGCGCCCACGCCGTCGCCACAGAGGAATGCGTGTGAACGACGCCCTTGATTCCCCTGTCGGCCCACGCGCGATAGATCCACGCGTGGGTGTCCGTGTCGCTTGACGGGTTCAGATCGCCCTCAACGCGCCTGCCATCAAGGTCGCACACGACCATCTTCTCGGGCGTGAGCTCGTCATATGCCACGCCAGAGGGCTTGATGACAAACAGTCCCGTCTCCGGGTCAAGCTCGGACGCGTTTCCCCAGGTGAAGATTACCAGCCCCAACCTAGGCAGCTGCATGTTGGCCTCGTATACCTTCTCGCGCAACTCCTTGAGCAGCATATGGACTCCCTTCCCTCGCCTCTTCTGGCGAGAAATGCAAGAACCCGCCCGCAACGGCACGGGCCGAAGCGAACGGGTCCTCGCGTTGTATCAGGACGACGCGGACTTGCCTACTCCGCGCAGTACTTGATGACGGTATCAACCATGCCCTGGGGCGTGGTCTGGGCCATGATGTCCGCAGAGGCGGCATCGTCGATGAAGATGCCCAGGAAGGCCTGGAGAACGGCGACCTGGCCCTCCTCGTGAGCCAGCAGGCCGAGGTTGACGATGAGCTGGGCGTTCACAAGGCCGGTATCGGCCATGCCGTCAAACTCGATGGGGTTCTTCGGCTTGATGATGGCGATGTAGGGCTTGTTGAGGTGCTGCGGGTCCACGTGCGGCAGGGCAACGGAGATCGAGGTGCACTCAAGGCCGGTGGGGTAGTTCTTCTCGCGCTCGAGAATGGCGTCAAGCCAGGAGTCCTTGACATAGCCGCCCTCCTTGAGCTTCTCGCCAAGCTTGGTGAAGAAGTCGATGCGGTCGGTGGCCTCAAAGTCAAAGAAGACGAGCTCAGGCTTCAGAAGATCGGTCTCAATGGCAGACATGCGTCAGTCCCTTCGGGTTGTGGTGGGCAAAGGCCTTGTGCTGGCAGGTGGCAGAATCGCTAAGCCACGGGGTCGGCGCCGTTGGCGAAGACCTTGATGACGGAGGTGAAGTCCTCGTAGAGGCGCTGGTAGGCTGCCATGGTCATGTCGTGCCAGTAGACGTTGGCATCGGCGTTCTTGGACTTGAAGTCAGCAATGACCTGCTGGACGGCCTCGCCAGCGTACTTCACGCCGTAGGTGTAGTAGTTGATCTTGCGGATGCCGGCGTCGATGGCCTTGCGGTAGTCGTCGTCGGAGACGCCGGAGCCGCCGTGCATGACCAGGGGCACGTTGTTGCGCTTGCGGATCTCGGTCAGAACGTCGAAGTTGAGGTGCGGCTCGCCCTTGTAGATGCCGTGGACGGTGCCGAAGGAGCAGGCCAGGATGTCAAGGCCGGTCTCCTTGATGAACTCGTCGGCCTGCTCGGGGTCGGTGTAGACGGCCTCGGAGACGTGGTCGTTCTCGTGGCCGACGCCATTCTCGCGGGTGCCCATGCTGCCGAGCTCGCACTCAAGGCCGCAGTCAAAGCTGGCGCACATGTCGGCGGCACGCTGGGAGTTCTCAATGTTGACCTCATAGGGCTCCATGGAGCCGTCGTACATGGCACCGGTGAAGCCCATCTCGAGGGCACGACGCATGTAGGAGAGGTTCTCGCAGTGGTCGAGATGCACGCAGACCATGGCGCTGGAGCGCTCGGCCAGGGCAACCATGGTCGGGCCCATGGCGTCGAGCGGCGTAAAGGCGTCGTGGCCCTCGGCGTGGGAGAGAATGACCGGATAGCCGGTCTCCTCGGCGGCGTCCAGGGCGGCGCGGGTGGCCTCGAGGCTCGGGACGTTGAACGAGGCGATGGCCATGTTCTTCTGCTCGGCGATGGCGCAGATGTCTCGGAGGTTGACGATCATTTGGTTTCCCTTCTCATGTCCTTGCTGGCGATAAGAGCAAACGGTCCGGCTCGCCATGCCCCCGCAGGTGCGGGCCGGACCGACGCCCGTTAGTTGTTCTTTGCGGCCTCGGCGGCGTCACGCTCGTTGAGGGTGACCTGGCCATAGCGGTGGAAGACAGCAACGGCCTCGTCGATCTGCTCCTGCGTCATGGTTGCCATCGGCAGGCCAGTGGAAAGGGCAACCTGGATGGTCTTGCAAGCCTCCTCGAGGTAGACGCAGGCAAAGAGCGCCTGACGCAGGTCGCGGCCGACGGCGATGACGCCGTGGTGCTTGAGGACGACGGCGAGACGGTCGCCGATTGCCTTGACGGCCTCGACGCCCATGGCGAGGTTGCCGGGGTCGCCGTAGGCAGCCACGTTGACCGGGCCCTCGGTGGCGTTGGCAAGCGTGGAGAGGTTGCAGGGAATCTCGTCCATGACCAGGCCAAGGCCGGTGGCATAGGGCTGGTGGGTGTGGATGACGGCGTTGACCTTGGGCATGTTCTTGTAGATGTAGAGAAGGGCCTCGGTGTCGACAGACGCCTTACGGGTGCCTTCGATGATGTTGCCCTCAAGGTCGACAACGAGCATGTCGTCGGCGACCATCTCGTCGTAGATCATGCCGGACGGGGTGACGATAACCTCGCCGGAGGGCATGCGCCAGCTCAGGTTGCCGCCGGACAGCGCGATGAGACCATAGCGGTCCATCTTGAGCGCATAGTCCAGCATCTGCTGCTTTTCCTTCTCGAACATCTACTTCTCCCTCGACTTTCTTGTGAGCGTATCGCCTTTGCCCGTAAGGACCGCCTTGAGCACGCGGCTCCTGTTCTGGGACTTCTGCTTATGACGTCCGTAGCCGAACGTCTTCACGTACTCCTCGTTGGTACGGCGCGCGCGTGCCTTGAGGGTGTCCGGGTGAATCTCGTACTCGAGGTCGCGAAGGCGACCGAAGAGCTCCTGGCCATCGGTGAAGGTCTTGGTGGAGAGCCAGAAGCGGCCATGCAGTGCGTTGTGGTCGCCAACGCGCAGGTACATCTTTCCCGACGAGGGATACTCGCGGACGCGGAACTCGTGGAGATCAGAGAGCTTGTAGCTCTGGGCTTTTCCAAAGAGCTCGAAGCTGATCTGGTCGTCGGAAAGGGTGACCGAGTGCGCATAGCAGCGTGCCACAAAGGTGTTCCACACCTGGTAGAGCGCAGCAACGGCGAAGACGACGTACAGGCCCCACATGTTGTATGCGTTGGTGTAGATCAGCCAGGCGCATGCGAAGAAGATCAGAACGCAGAAGGCTCCCTCGGCCTTCACTTCCATGGTGAAGTACGGCTCCTGGTACGTGTAGGTCTTCGACTCCATTGTTGCCTCTCATAAATGGGGTCCGCACCAAGACTGATACGGACCCCATGCGGTTATAGCAAGTAGTGTCTATCTGTCAGAGCATGGGGAGGCTGTGCCTAGTTGGCGCTCTCCTCAGCAGCCTCAGCCTCGTGGAGCTCAGCGGCCTCCTTGAGGATGCGCTTGCGGTTCCAGAGGGCCAGGATGATGGCGATGACACCGGTGATGCCAAGGCCAGCGATACCCAGGAAGCTGGAAGCACGGACGATGACCCAGGTCAGCGGGTTAGCACCGTCGCAGATGGAGGAAATCTGAGCAGCACCGCCCATGTCGAACTGCACGTTGGCAGCAGCGGTGGTGATGAGCGGAGCAAGGTCGGTAGCAATGTAGAGGCCGATGGCCAGGACAATGATGCCGATGATGATGCCGCGGAAGCCGTTGTTGTGCACGCACGGGGTGATCAGGACGAACATCCAGGGGATGACGGCGAGGTCAGCGAAGGGCAGGACCGTGTTGCCAGGAAGCAGGACGGCCAGGAAGATGCACAGCGGGACCAGGACGAAGGAGATGGCCAGCGTAACGGGGTGGCCAACGCCGACGGCGGAGTCAAGACCGATGTAGATCTTGCCGCGGTTGGAGAAGCGCTTCTCGACGAAGTCAGAGGCAGCGTCGGAGACGGGCAGCAGGCCCTCCATGAGCAGGGAGGCCATGCGCGGGATGAGGACCAGGACGGCGCCCAGGGAGACGGCGAGCTGGAGGACACCGGTGACGTCGTAGCCGGCGAGGACGCCGATGACGAGGCCGATGACGGTGCCGATGATCATGGGCTCACCGAAGACGCCGAACTTCTCCTGAAGCATGTCGGTGTTGACGTCGATGTCGCGGATGCCGGGGATCTTATCGAGGATCCAGTTGAAGAGCATGGCGATAGGAGCGTAAGCGGTGGTGAAGCCGTGAGGCAGGGACACGCCGGGCATGGAGAGGGACTCCTCAACCAGCGGAGCGGTGTAGTCGCCAAGGACCATGATGATGATCATGTTGATGATGGCGGCAGCGAAGCCCATCATGATGTTGTCGGTGACGATGGCAACGAGGGCGCCGGTGAAGGCGAAGTGCCAGTAGTCCCAGATGTCAACGTCGACGGTCTGCGTGGTGTTGGTGAGCAGCATCACGATGTTGACGACGAGGCCAAGCGGGATGATGAGCATGCCGACGTTGGAGCCCATGGCGATGGCGGCGGCGGCGGGCCAGCCGACGTCAACCGTGGTCAGGGACAGGCCGAAGCGGGCGACCATGTCGGAGGCTGCCGGGGCAAGCGTGGTGCCCAGGAGGCTGTTGATGACGAGGTTCAGGCCGATGAAGCCGATGCCGACCGTGAGGCCAGCACGAAGGCTCTTGCCGAAGCCCGCACCAAAGCAGCAGCCAAGAATAGTCAGGAGGATCGGCATCATAACGGAGACGCCCAGGCCCTGAATGAAGGAGAAGACACTAAGGATTGCGTCCATGTGACCTTACTTCCTTTCTTTCCTTGCTTTCCTTGTGTACGTTACGAAACTCTGAACAGCTAAAGACACTTTTTGACTCGACGGCCAGCTTTCAGCTCGCCGAGAATCCGCTGAGGTTGGATGCCTACTCGGCAGCCATGAGCTCCAGGATGGCCTTGTTGGGGACATCGGTGCCGCGGCCGGTGAGGTAGGGGATGCCGTTGACGTAGGGGCACTTGAGGCCGGCGGGAGCCATGGTGGTGGCCACCAGGAAGTCGTAGTTCACGGACTGAGCGGGGCACTCGGAGATCTTGTACTGAGTGATCTCGTACTGGCCCTTGTAGCCGTTCTCGTCGAGCATGGCCTCGACCTTCTTGCGGACGGCGGTGGAGGTGCAGATGCCAGAGCCGCAAGCGAACATGATGCGCTTCTTACCGTTTGCCATTTGAATCATTCCTCCTAGTCGCGCGGACGAGCCGCGCCTTGATTTGGGACCTTGCTCATTGGCGAGAAGGTCTACTCTCCAACAACGATAACGCGAACCTTGCGGGTGCGCTCGCGAGTGCGGTCGTAGTCAACGAAGAAGATGCTGGCCAGCCCGTTCATCTGGAGCTTGCCGTCGGCAACCTCGAAGGTCTGGTTGCCACCGACGATGGTGGAGCGCAGGTGGGCGTCGCCGTTCCAGAGCATGGTGCGGTCGCCACCAGGCAGGTAGGACGCCGCGCTCGGCCAGGACTCGACCTCCTCGAAGTGATCCAGGCCCGGGTAGCGGTAGGTGCTCCAGTCGTGCTGCTCGGGGAAGATCTTGTTCAGGCCGTCAGAGAGGTCGGCCTGGAGGAAAGTGTCACCCGTCGGGGTGGTGTCGTGGTCATACTCCTCGGAGAAGACCGCACAGGTGGTGTGAGCGGAGATGACGGTAACGATACCCTCCTTGACGCCGGACTCGGCGACGATGTCGGCAACGCCCTTGGTCACGTCGATGTAGGTGGGCTTGCCGGCGAGGGTGTCAACGGTAATCTGACCCTTGTAGACAGTCATCTGCTAGTCCTCCTTGCAGAAGTCGGTGCGGGCGCGGTCCAAGGCCTCGAACATCTCGTCCAGCGTGGCGAAGGGGTCCTCGGCGGCAACGATGCCGGAGGTGCCGCCCGTGCCGTCGGCGCCGTACTTGATGGCGTCGTAGACGTTGGCGCCGTTGTGGATGCCAGCGGCCTGCAAGACCTGGGTCTCGGGGGAGACGGCCTTGACGGCCTCGGTGGAGCCGCGCATGTAGTCCTCGCCGGCGACCTGGCCGGTGCCGATGAGGCTGGTGAGCTCGCAGACCATCACGTCGGGGTGAAGCTCGGCGATGGCCTTGCCCTCCTCGACGGAGTCAGCGCAGACGACGGTCAGGATGCCGACCTCGTTGGCGCGGGCGATGGTGGCGGCCAGCTCGTGAACGGTCATGGGGTTCTCGGCGTGGTTGAGGAAGGTGGCCTTGACGCCGGCGGCGGCCAGAGCCTCGGGCAGGACGTGGCCCATGCCACGGCCCGGCTTCAGGCTCTCCATGAACTGCGCGCAGGGAACGAGGTGCGGGCAGTCGGCGATGATCTTGGGAAGGTCAATGAGCTGTGCGGTGAAGAGGCAGTCAAAGTCGTACTTCTCGCAGAGCTCGTCCGTCTTCTTGGCAAGCTTGTAGATCTCCTCGCCATACAGGTAGGACTTGGGGTTGACGACAAAGAACGGCTTCCTGAGCTTGAGCTTCTCCATATGGCACCTCTTGTCTTGTGCGGCCTTTCGGCCAGCTTCCCGGCAAATCTGCACACCAACTTGTTCAGTTCAGTGTGAACAAGTACTTGTATAGCGGTCAGTGGACAAGTTTTTGCTGGAAACGTGAAGACAAGCGGCGAACGGTATCAAACCATCCATAAACGGGAGCCCATCGTTCATTGGTGTGCCCAATCAGACGGCTACTCCGGCTGGTAGGCCTTGCTCACGATGGCCTGCCCCGGCGTGAGCCAGGTGCTGCTCCACTCGATGGCGACGCCGTTCTCCAGGTGGATGTTCTGCTCGAGCACCAGCACTGCGGCAGACTCTTCGCACCCCAGCATGCGGCCGTGCTCCTTGCCTGCCACGCGTGCACGATAGCGCATGTCAGAGTACCTGATCTTCTTGCCAGAGCACATCTCTACGGCATCAAACATTGATGTAGTGGCATAGTCGACCTCGTCAAGGCCGGGACAGGCCCTGAGGTTGGACCAGCTCTCCTGACAAAGGACGGGCTCACCGTCCACCGTTCGAAGGCGGCGGAGCAGAAGGACGTTGTCGGTGGTCTCAAGGCCAAGCTCACGGGCAACGTCGGCGGGCGCCTTGGTCACGCGCCTCTCAATGACGTGCGTGACGTAGTCCTTTCCCTGCTGCCTGAGCGACTCCGCAAAGGAGAGTGGCCTCATTCCTGCAGGATGCGTTATCTCGGGCTTGGCGACAAAGGTCCCCCGCCCGTGCCTTTGGACCAGAAGGCCCTCGTCAACAAGCGACTTGATTGCCCGGCGAACGGTTCCGCGCGATACGCCAAACAGTGACATCAGGTCATGCTCTGACGGAATACGACTGGAGACCGCCCACTGCTTTGAGTAGATCTTCTCGCGGAGAAGGTCGGCGAGCTGGACGTGCTTTGGGGTTGCGCTCGACATGCTGAGTCCCGGCATGAGGAGGTCAGCCGCCGTCGGGGCAAAGGGCTGACGCACGGAACTTTCGCTTGTCGCAATCTTTGTGACGTCCTCGGAAGGGGGGCACATGTCGTTCTTCTCACTCGCGCGGGTCTTGTACAACATAAGTTGTACTGTACATGTCCATAGACAAGTCGGCGCCATCAATTCCGCACTCCATAAGGACTGTGCGGTGGACGGCAAAAACACCGGCCCAAGAATGGCCTGGGCCGGTGTTGCGCACAAGATGAATTGGAGTGCCCCTACCGCGGGTCTACCGAGACCTTGCCGTTCTCCCCTACGTGAACACGTCCGGCGGCGAGAAGACCCACCACCTCGGGGTAGAGCTCGTGCTCGATCTGGTGGATGTGGGCCTCGAGCTCGTCCACGTCCCAGCCCTCCTCCACCGCCAGTGCGCGCTGGGCGATGATGGGGCCGCAGTCGTACTTGTCGTCGGCAAAGTGGACGGTCACGCCCGTCACCTTGACGCCGTAGTCAAAGGCGTCCTGGATGGCGTGCGCGCCCTTGAAGCTGGGCAGCAGCGCCGGGTGGATGTTGACCACGCGGTTGGGAAAGCTCGCCAGCAGAGGCTCGTGCACCATGCGCATGTAGCCGGCCATGATGACGTACTCGCAGCCATGGGCCTTGAGCTCGGTGGCAATGACCTCGTCGGCGGCAATGGGGTCCGCGTAGATCTCCTTGCTGAGCGTCAGCGTCTGGATGCCGGCCGCCTCGGCGCGCTTGAGGCCGTAGGCGCTCGGGCGCGAGCTCACCACCAGGCCAATGCGCGCGTTCAGGCTGCCGTCGGAAATGCGGTCGATAAGCGCCTGGAGGTTGGTGCCGCTTCCGCTGATGAGGACGCCGATGGTCAGGGGCTCCGCCTGGGACGCGGCGGTCTCCACGGGCTTCTCGTCATCCTCAACAAGGCGGCAGACGCCGCCCTCGCAGCTCCAGTGGCTCATCGATAGGTCACCTTGCCCTCGCCCGGCACGCACTCGCCCATCACGAACGGCTTGAAGCCCTCGGCCTCGAGCTTGGCCACGACCTCGTCCTTGTCCTCCGGAGAGCAGATGATGCTCATGCCGACGCCCATGTTGAAGGTCTTGTAGGCCTCGTCCGGGGTGAGGCCGGCGGCCTTGACCATGTACGGGATGACGGGCGGCATGTCCCAGGCGGGACCGTCCTCGCCGCCGCGGTAGACCACGGCGTCAACGTCAGCCGGCAGGGCGCGGTTGAGGTTCTCGGTGATGCCGCCGCCGGTGATGTGGGCCATGGCGTGAATGGGGGCACCGGCCTTGAGCGCGCGGACAAGGCCACCCGCGTAGATGGTCGTGGGGCGCAGGACCGCATCAGCCAGGCTCTCTCCACCCAGCTCTGCCAGGGGCTCGTTGAGCTCCTCGACGGTCTTGCCCTCGATGGCGACCTTGCGCACCAGGGAGTAGCCGTTGGAGTGGATGCCGGAGCTGGGCAGGCCGAGGATGACGTCACCCGCCTTGACCTTCTCGGGCCCGATCATCTTGGGGCGGTCGACGACGCCCACCACAAAGCCGGCCAGGTCGTAGTCATCGGGGTTCATGACGCCGGGGTGCTCGGCCATCTCTCCGCCCACCAGGGCGCAGCCGGACTTCTTGCAGCCCTCGGCAATGCCCGCCACGATCTGGGCCACGTGCTCCGCGCGCAGCTTGCCGATGGCCACGTAGTCCAGGAAGAAGAGGGGCTCGGCGCCGATGGGCACCACGTCGTCCACGCACATGGCCACAAGGTCCTCGCCCACCGTGTCGTGGCGGCCGAGCAGCTGGGCAATGGCCAGCTTGGTGCCCACGCCGTCGGTGCCAGAGACCAGCACCGGGTCCTCCATGTCCTTGAAGCCCTTCATGGAGAAGCAGCTTCCGAATCCGCCGAGGCCGCCAATGACCTCGGAGCGGTTGGTGGCCTTGACTGCGTCCTTGATGCAGTCGACAGCGCGGGCACCCTCGTCCACATCAACGCCGGCGTCGGCGTAGGTCACGTGCTTGGGCTGGTCAGCCATGCTAGTTCTCCTTCTCTTCAAGGTTGAGGACGTCTTCGAGGTTCATCTTGGACTCGGCGCTCACCGGGTTCAGGTTGTTGGGCTCGTAGCCGGGGAGGAACTTCTCCTCGTAGAACGTGCGCGGGATGGCGACGGGGTACTCGCCGTTGAAGCAGGCCTTGCAGTAGCCCACCCCCTCGGGCACGCAGGCCATGAGGCCCTCCAGCGAGAGGAAGCCCACGGAGTCCGCGCCAATGTGGTCGCGGATCTCCTCCAGCGTCATGTTTGCGGCGATGAGCTGGTCCTGGTCAGCCGTGTCGATGCCGTAGAAGCACGGCCAAGTGACCATGGGGCTGGCGCTGCGCACGTGGACCTCCGTGGCGCCGGCCTCCTTGAGCAGGCGCACGATCTGCGCGGACGTGGTGCCGCGAACGATGGAGTCGTCCACCATGACCAAGCGCTTGCCGCGCACGACGTCTGCCAGCGCGTTGAGCTTGAGGCGCACGCCCATCTCGCGCAGCTCCTGCGTGGGGGCAATGAAGGTGCGGGCCACGTAGCGGTTCTTGATGAGGCCCGTGCCGTAGGGAATGCCGGACTCCTCCGCAAATCCCTCGGCCGCCGGCGTGCCGGAGTCGGGCACGGAGATGACCAGGTCGGCGTCGACGGGAGTCTCCTGCGCAAGGCGGCGGCCCATGTTGTGACGCACCAGGTAGATGGAGCTGCCGTCCTTGACGGAGTCAGGACGCGAGAAGTACACGTGCTCAAAGATGCAGTTGGCCGGAGTGCGCGGGCGGCAGCCCATCTCGGAGCGGAAGCCGTCGTCGGAGATGCGGATGATCTCACCGGGGGCAACCTCACGCACGTAGGTGGCGCCGGCGATGTCCAGCGCGCACGTCTCGCTGGCCACGACCCAGCCGGCGCCGTCGTCCAGCTTGCCCAGGACCAGCGGGCGGATGCCATGCGGGTCGCGGAAGGCATAGAGGGCGTTCTCGCGCACCAGGACCATGGCGTAGCCGCCCTCGAGCATGCGCATCGTGTGCGCGATGCCCGTACGCAGGCGGTGCCCGCGCTGGGTGAAGTAGCCGATGAGCTTGGCGGCAACCTCGGAGTCGGTGTTTGACCTGAAGGGGATGCCCATCTCGATGAGCTCGTGGCGCAGGGAGTCAAAGTTGACCAGCGTGCCGTTGTGGGCCAGGGCAATGATCACGTCGTTGATCATGGAAAGGTGCGGCTGCGCGGACTCCCAGCCCTTGGCGCCCGCCGTGCCGTAGCGGCAGTGGCCGCAGGCCACCTTGCCAGGCATGGCGGAGAGGTCCGCGTCGGTGAAGACCTGCGTAACCAGGCCCAGGTCCTTGCGGACGAGGACGGTCTTGCCGTCGCCCACGGCGATGCCGGCGGAGTCCTGGCCGCGGTGCTGCAGGGCCCGCAGGCCAAAGTAGGTGATGCGGGCCACGTCACGACCGGGCGCCCAGACGCCAAAGACGCCGCACTCCTCATGGAGCTTGTCGTCGGGCTCGGGAGCGTCCTGGGCGGCCGAGGCCGACGGGCGGACGTACTTCTCGACGTTGCTTGTCACGAAGCTCGTTCCTCTCTTGGGGGCTAGTTGGACGTTGCGGCGGCGTCCGCGGCGGCGGAGGCCTTGGGCACGCAGACCAGGATGGTGCGGCCCGTCTCGTTGTTGGTGTAGTTGCAGGTGCAGAGCGTGAGAACCTTGTCCGCGCCGGCTATGAGCGCGTCGGCGTCGGAGCGCTTGGCCACGGCCTTGCCCAGAAGGCCCGCCAGGTAGGTGTGGAACTCGTCGTCGGAGGCAAAGGAGAACTGGCGGACGTTGGCGTCGTTCTCGTCCGTCTTGTAGAGCATGAGGGGCTCAAGCTCGTAGTTTGCGTCCTCCGTGACGTACCAGACGGTGTCCACGGAGTCAAAGTACTCCTGGTTCTCCATGTCAGCGATGGGCTTGAACATGGCGCCGTTGCGCAGGTGGTGGCCGTAGATGATGGACTGGGCGTCCTGCATGCCCGGCGCGGTGTTCTCTGCGTCAAGGAAGATCTGGCCGCCCAGCGAGTAGCTGCCCTCCGCGTTGGTGTGGAGGTACTCGTCGTTGTCCGCGCCCTGGTAGACGGGGAAGTTGACCACCGTGTTGGGAATCTGGACCCAGCCGACCACATCCTGGTTGACCGCTTTGAGGGACGCCCAGTCAACCACGGGCGCCTCGCTGCCCTTGGGGTCGATGGTGGCGTACGCGGCGAGCTTCTCGTTGATCTGGTCCTGCTCGTGGTACTGCCACTGGTTGTAGCCCCACATGCCGCCCGCCACCAGGATGAGGATGACGCCCAGCGCAAAAAGGATGCCAGAGATGATGCGGTTGCGACGACGCTTGGGGTTGTTCTCGCGCCGGCCAGAGAGGTCGTACGGATCCGTTCGCCTTCCGTGGCGAGAAGAACCCGCGTCGGCGCTGGTCGAGGTCACCGGCACAAAGCCCTGGGCTGCGCGCCCGGCGTTGGCGGCTGCGTGGGGGTTTCCAGCCGGAGCGTGGTAGGACTCGTCTCCGCCGCGATGCGCAGGCGTGCTCACCGGCGTGTGGGCGCCGGCCGCGGCGTCCCGACCGCGGCGGGGCTTCTCCTCGGGCTCCCTGAAGTGGGACGCCATGGGCTAGGCCTCGGCCATCTGCTGCTTGAAGTCCGCCATCTTCTGGCGGTACTCGGGCAGCGTGGCGCCCAGGATCTGGGTGGCGTAGATGGCCGCGTTCTTTGCGCCGTTGATGGCCACGCAGGCCACCGGGACGCCGGAGGGCATCTGGACCATGGAGAGCAGGGAGTCAAGGCCGCCCAGGTCAGAGGTCTTCATGGGCACGCCGATGATGGGCAGCGGAGTGCAGGCGGCAACGACGCCGCCCAGGTGGGCAGCCTTGCCGGCCGCGGCGATGATGACCTTCAGGCCGCGGTCCGCAGCGGTGGAGGCCCACTCGTGGACCTTCGCGGGATTGCGGTGGGCGCTGGCAATGACCAGCTCGTACGGCACGCCCAGCTCCTCGAGCTGCTTGGTGCACGCCTCCATGGTGGGCATGTCGGACTTGGAACCCATGATGATGCCAACCAGCGGCTGGTCTGCCATAAGACGCTCCTCCCGTTTGCGCGACGCTTTTGCGTGACGCGCGTTTATCGCCATTCGGTTTTCAGTATACGCGAGGCAAGGCTTCCGGCCAGACGGCTTGGGAACTCGTCACAGTACCGTTAACCTCGTCTTTTGTCTGCTACGCTGACCTTTTGTTAGTGAGTAGGGGCCGACGAGAGGCTCTTCTCGACCAGCATCCGGACTTCTTCCCTTGCCCGTGAACGCCTGAGGTAGCAAAACAGGCGTTCAGTGAATCCCTGAATTGCAGACCCAGGCGTTCACGCCACATCGGAATAGGCCTCCTCCGGCGGCTCGTCCCCGTCAAACTCGCTCGTCGAGAAGAGCTTGACGTGCAGGGCCCTTCTCGCCTTCAGCTGCTCGGGCGACGGGGCCTGCCTGCGCACGTTCAGGCGATTCGCGATCATGAGGCCAACGGCGCTCAGCTCCTTGAGGCTCCGCGCCCGCTCGTTGTTGAGAGAGAAGGTCGTCAGCCCCTCGGCGGCCAACGCGTCCATGCGCCGGTCATCGTTGGTCCAGGTCTTCTCCGGATGGAAGCGACGGCTCTTGTACTCCCCGGCAATTCCGGCGGCGGGCAGATAGAAGTCCGGGCGCATGTGCCCGTAGCCCAAGATGCTCCGCGCAACGGGGCCCAGCTCAAGCGTGCGATTGAGCTCGATTCCCCTGATGCCCAAGCCGCCGTCCGAGCGGCCGAGCGACAGGAACGAATAGACCTTTGATTCTGCGGGAGAGTTTGACCCGTCTTGGGCAAGACCGAGGACGTCTCTCAGGCGGCGCGCAGCCACGGGAAGATCAGGGCTTCTTACCTCTAGCCAGGCGGAAAGCTCACCCACCGTTGCCAAGCTCTTCTTGGTGTTGACGAAGCCGGCCTCCAACGGCGGGGCCATCAAATACGTCCCGCAGAACTCAAGCGTGGCAATCAGCGCGTCTACCAGCGTCTCCCTGGCTGCAACCTGGGCAAGCGCAAGGGGAGGCCGGCACACGCCGAGATCGGGAAGGACCCACTCGACGTCCCCGCCAACGCCGACGTCTGCCCACACAAAGCAGGTGGCAAGCCTCGAGTTTCTCCTGTCGGAATCTTGCGGCGCGGCCAAGGCCATCGGAACGGGAATGCGCAGGTCAGCCGCAAGTTCGCTGAGACGGGCATACGTCACGTCACGGGCGCGGGGCGGCCTCAGCCGAGCCTGCGTCAGATGGCCATCAGCAACCTGCGGCGCGCCAGCCTCCGCCCTCCAGTAGTCAAGTGCCGAGCGTCCGCCCAAGATGATCTTTTGCGCCATGTGCCCTCCCTAGTCCAGCCGCTAAGGCCGCCAAGGATGACACATGCAACTTGCAGCAAGCTTTCCCTACGCATACCGCAAACTTGCAGCAAATCGCATCTTCCGATGAAGACGCGCTTACCGCTGGCTGTAGTTGCACGATCTATGTCAAAAACGGCATAGGGAGTCCACAATTCGGGCCTGTGGCCCTTCTCGCCGGCGGTGGGGCTTCTCGCTGCGAGGGCTTCTTGCCGCCGACCGGGCTTCTCGCCCTCCGCACTTCTCGCCGCCGACCGGGCTTCTCGCCGAGCCCGTGAACGCCTGGCATAGCAAAACAGCCGTTCAGTGAACGACTGAATTGAAAACAGGCATTCACTGAACGGCTGAATTGAAGCCCCAGGCGTTCACGGCGCGGACGCCGAGAAGCCCCTCCCGGCGAGAAGCCGCCGCCGGCAGCCCTCCTACAGGCAGAACCCCATCAGGATGGCGTGCTCGGTGGCAGGCAGGTGGGAGTACCAGGGCTCGCCAGCCTCGCTCACGCAGAGGTAGTACTGGGTGTTGAGCGGATCGATGGAGCGCAGCCACCAGTAGGAGTCGGAGCCCTGGGTGCCCAGGATGGAGTAGGTGCCGCCCCACTGGACGTCCTCGTCGAAGAAGAGCTGGTATTGGTCGCCCTCGGGCACATAGGAGTCGGAGCGCTTCATGCCCGCAGTCAGCTTGCCCACCACCTCGGAGAACGAGGGAATCCACAGCTTGTCGTCAACGGAAGAGGCGGACGTGGCCCCAAAGCCCACCGTCTTCTTGGAGACCTCGACCACCTTGGAGGAGACCTCGTCGGGAAGCTCCGCCAGCAGGTCGTCGTTCATCCACGTGCGCAGCTCGCTGCCCTCCCAACCGGAATAGGTGCCCGCCTGAGAGACGTGCCGGCTGGCCACGGCATCCTCGGAGATCATGGTGACGCCAGCCTTGCCGGAGCCGTCGGCCCGCTCGTCCTGGCGGAAGCCCACGATGCGCATGGTCACCGTCTTGCCGTTGCTGAGCTGCAGCTTCTTGGTCTGGCTGCCGTCAAGCTTGCCGGACTCCAAGCACAGGTTGTGCTTCTTGGCAATCTCCAGCGCGACGGAATCGCTGTCCGCGGCGGCAATCTGGGCAGAGAGCTCGGAGAGCTCATCCCAGCTGTAGTCCTCGACGGCCGACCTCACGGGGACGGAGTCCTGCGCGTCGCTGCCAGAGTCGGTAGGGTCGGAGCCGGCCTCGCCAGAGCCTCCCTTGGGCTCGCTCTGCGCCGGGGCGTCTGAGGGCCCCTGGGCCGGACGGTTCATGGCACCCACGGCCACCACGCCAACGATGGCAATGACCACCAGGGCCGCAATGGCCGCAATCGCGCGGCGAGAAGCCCCCGTCTTGCCGGCGGCGGCACCGCCAGAGCCCTGCGTTACAGGCACCCTGAGCTGCGTCGTTGCATCCAGGTCGGCCGGAGCACCGGCCGGCTCTGCGGCGGCACCGGGCCCAGGCGTCTTCTCCGCGGCCAGGCGCTCGGCCTCCTCAGCGGCGGCGCGCTCGGCAGCCGCAGCCGCACGCTCGGCCTCACGGCGCTCGCGCTCCTCCCGCTTGGCCTGCGCGCGGCGCTCCTTGGCCTCCTTGCGGCGGCGCTGCTCCTCCTCGCGCTCGCGGCGGCGAGCGTCGCGGACGCCCACCTCGCAGGACGCAATCCCAGAGGCAGCGTTGGCCGCGGGGTACTTCTCCCAGGTCTTCTGGTCCGCGGCAAGCTCGGCCTCGTCCTCGCGCTGCTCGCGCGGAAGCTTGGGGTCAGGTGCGGGCGGAATCTGCTCGGCAAGGTCAGGCAGAGACGCGGCGCGCTTGGGCTTGCTCGTCCCCGGTTGCGCGGGCGAGAAGCCCGGGCGCGGCTCGTAGGGCCTCGGCGCCCTCATGGAGCGAGGCATCGCGCGCGGCGCGGGAGCCATGGGCACAAAGGGGACGGCACCGGCCGAGAGCGGCTGCTCAAGCGGCTTGGGGGCGGGAATGGCCTCCCCGTCCACCGAACGCGGCTCCGCGCCAGAGCCCACCGGCGCGCCGCACTTCTCGCAGAAGCGTGCCTCGTCAGAGATCTCCGCACCACAGCTGTTGCACTTCAAGGCGCTCCTCCCGTCTCCTCCCGTGCCAATTGCTCCCCATCATACTTGAAACTCCTCGCCGGTGACACGGCCTCGCACGGCGGCGCGCGCCTGCGGCCTCGCCCCGGCTATCCACCCCCCCGGCACACAAAGAAGGACGCGAGGCAAGAAGCCCCGCGCCCTCCGCGTCTGCAATATCGGCCGTGCCCGCCTCCCGGCCCTACTTGCCCGTCAGAATCTGGACCGGCGTGAAGGACGTCGTGATCTGGTCGCGAATCTCGTCCTGGATGGCGTCGTTGATGCCCGTGATGGTGCAGCCAAAGTTGACGCCGCCGTTGGCGGACTGCGTCTTGGTCCACACGAAGGTCATGTAGGACGTAACGTCGCCCGTAGGCTTGAGGAAGCCGAAGAGGCGCGTGCGCTCGATCTCGCCATCAGCGCTCATGTGGACGTTGACGTGGTAGACCACGGTGTTGATCTTGGGGTTGAGCAGGGCGTTGACGGCAAAGGCCGTGGCCTGCACCTGGGAGCCGGCAAAGCACTCGAGGGCCTTCTCGGAGCTGGTGTCCGTGACGGTGACCTCGATGCGGCCCGTGTTCTCGTCAGCCTCCTGAACGGAGAAGTCCTCAGGGAACTGCGTGAAGCCGTTGCCCCACTCCACGCCGCCGCGCAGGGCGGAGGCCACGGTGCGGACGTTGGCGTTCTCGGAGAGGTTTGCCGTGTTGGCGCGGCGGATGACGCCAAAGCCAACCTGGAAGACCACGATGCCCACCAGGAACACCAGCACAAAGCCCACGGCCGTACGGGCGATGACCTTCTCGACGTTGGAGCCGGACGGGTCGTCGCCGGCCAGGGGATCAACGTCGACGGACGTGCCCTTCTCCTTGCGGTGGCGGCGCTCGCGGCGGGCGCGCTCCTCGTCAGTGTGGCCCGTCTCGTCAACCTTCGCAAAGAGCGCCTCGGCCTCGTCGGCGTTGAGGGCGCCCCTCTGGATGCGTGCTATTTCATACTTTTTGGCCATGTGCTCTCTCCCCGTCAGGCGCCAGGAGGCGCGGCGGGACCGCCCTTGCCTGTGGCGGCCCTCAACGGACATGCTGCAAGTATACGCAAGCGAGGCCGGCTAGCGGGCCTCGGCGTCCCCCTCCGCGAACTGCATACGGTAATAGCGCGCGTACGTCCCGTTCTTGGCGAGAAGCTCCTCGTGCGTGCCGCGCTCCGAGACCTGGCCCATCTCCATGGTCACGATCTCGTCGGCGTTCTTGATGGTGGAGAGGCGGTGCGCGATGACCAGCGTCGTCCTGCCCTGCGCAAGCTCGGATAAAGACGCCTGCACCGCACGCTCGGACTCGTTGTCCAGGGCAGAGGTGGCCTCGTCAAAGATCAGGATCGGCGGGTTCTTGAGGAAGACGCGCGCGATGGCGATGCGCTGCTTCTGACCGCCGGAGAGACGGGCGCCGCGCTCGCCCACGCGGGTCTCGTAGCCGTCGGGCAGCCCCTCGATGAAGTCGGCGATGTTGGCCCTCCTGGCCGCGTCGCGGATCTCCTGGGCACTGGCGTCCGGCCGTCCGTAGGCAATGTTCTCGGCAATGGTGCCGTCAAACAGGTAGACGTCCTGCTGCACCAGGCCAATGCTCTGACGCAGGCTCTTCTGCGTGACGTCGCGCACGTCCTGGCCGTCGATGGTGATTGAGCCCTCGCGCACGTCGTAGAAGCGCGGCAGCAGGCTGCAGGTGGTGGACTTGCCACCACCCGAGGGGCCCACCAGAGCGATGGTCTCGCCAGGGCGAATGTCCAGGTCAAGCCCACGGATGACGTCTCCCTCGCCACCGGCGTAGGCAAAGCGCACGCCCTGGTAGCAGATGGCGCCCTCGCTCACGGCAAGGTCTAACGCACCCGGCTTGTCCTCGATGTCGGGGCGGGTGTCCAGCACGTCACAGAAACGGCGGAAGCCGGCAATGGCCTTCTGGAAGGTCTCGGTGAAGTTGAGGATGTTGGTGATGGGCGTGGTGAACATGCTGATGTAGAGGGCGTAGGTGGCCAGGTCGACGGCCTCCATCTGCCCCTTTGCAATCAGCCAGCCGCCCATGACCAGGATGACCGTGTTGAGGCCACCCATCATGGCCGAGATCGCGGCCTGGTACTGGCCCATGGCCCGGTACATGCGCGTCTTGGAGTCAAGGTAGGCATCGTTGGAGTCGCGGAACTTGCGGCGCTCCAGGTCCTCGGCGGCAAAGCTCTTGACCACGCGGGAGCCGGCCAGGGAGTCTTCCAGGCGCGAGTTCACGCCGGAGATCTTGATGCGGTTCTCGGCAAAGACGGCCTTCATGCGCAGGTTGGCCCAGGCGTTGTAGGCAATGAGCACGGCGCAGATGACGGCCAGCACCAGCGTGAGCGTGGCATTGATGGAGCCTAGGATCACAAAGGAGCCCACGATCTCCACCACGCCGATGATGAGGAACTCAGGGCCGTGGTGGGCCGTCTCGGCAATGTCAAAGAGGTCCGAGACCAGACGGCTCATGAGGTCGCCCGACTTGTTGCGGTCAAAGAACGAGAAGCTCATGCGCTCGTAGGCGTCAAAGAGGTCCTCGCGCATGCGGCTCTCCATGCGGGCGCCCATGACGTGGCCCCAGAAGCACACAAAGTAGCGGCAGCCAAAGCGCACCAGGTACATGAGTGCCAGGCCAATGGCCAGGTAGACAAGGGCGTCCATGATGGCGTCAGCGCCCTCGCCAAAGATGCCGCGGGTGCAGGTGCGAAGAATCTGCGGGAAGGCCAGGTCAATACCGGCCACGGCCAGCGAGCAGACGATGTCTGCCACAAACAGGCCCACCTGGCCCTTGTAGTACGAGAGGAACTTCCCCATGAGCTGGCAAGAGGTGCGTTGCATGTAACTCCTTTGCGGTGCTTGATGCGAACGGGCCCAAAGGCCCCGGGGCGCGCGGGCTCCAAACACAAGGAAGCCGACCGCCGCATTCGGCCGCCGGCTTCCGGAAGATCAGGCGAGAAGGGCTACTCCTCGGGGGTGATGACCTCGATGCCGCCCATGTAGGGGCGCAGGGCCTCGGGCACGGTGATGGTGCCGTCGGCGTTCTGGTAGTTCTCGATGATGGCGGCCATGGTGCGGCCGACGGCCAGGCCGGAGCCGTTCAGGGTGTGCACGTAGCGGGTGCCCTTGAACTCGGACGGGTCGCGGTACTTGATGTTGGCGCGGCGGGCCTGGAAGTCCCAGCAGTTGGAGCAGCTGGAGATCTCCTTGTAGTTGTTGTAGCTGGGCAGCCAGACCTCGATGTCGTAGCACTTGGTGGCGCTGAAGCCAATGTCGCCGGTGCAGAGGGTAACCACGTGATACGGCAGGCCCAGGGTCTGCAGGCACAGCTCGGCCTCGGCCACCATGGACTCGAGCTGGTTCATGGAGTCCTCGGGCTTGGCGAACTTGACCATCTCGACCTTGTCGAACTCGTGGACGCGGATGATGCCGCGGGTGTCACGGCCGGCGGAGCCCGCCTCCTCGCGGAAGCACGGGGTGAAGGCGGTGTACATGAGCGGCAGCTTGGAGCCGTCGAGCACCTCGTCGCGGTGGATGTTGGTCAGCTGGACCTCGGCCGTGGGGATGAGGTAGAGGTCAGGCTGCACGTGGTAGAGGTCCTCGTCGAACTTAGGCAGCTGGCCGGTGCCAAACAGGCTGTCGTGGTTGGTGATGACGGGAGGCCACCACTCCTTGAAGCCGGCCTTGTTGTGCATGTCGATGAAGAAGTTGATGAGCGCGCGCTCCATGCGGGCGCCCATGCCGCCCAGCAGGTAGAAGCGGGTGCCGGCGAGCTTCACGCCGCGGTCGAAGTCGATGATGCCCAGCTCGGGGCCAAGGTCCCAGTGGGCCTTGGGCTCAAAGTCAAACTCGCGCGGGGTGCCCCAGCGGCGCACCTCGGGGTTGTCGGAGTCGTCCTTGCCGTAGGGGACGTCCTCGTGCGGGATGTTGGGGATGGCGGCCACGAGATCAAAGAGCTCCTTCTCGACGGCGGCGCGACGGTCGTCGAGCGTGGAGATGCGCTCCTTGTTGGCGGCGACCTCGGCCTTCTTGGCCTCGGCCTCCTCCTTCTTGCCCTCGCGCATCAGCTGGCCGATCTGCTTGGAGGCGCTGTTACGGGCCGCCTGCAGAGCCTCGACCTCGGCGATGACGGAGCGGCGCTCCTCGTCCAGCTCGAAGAACTTCTCGCGGTCCCAGTGAGCGTTCTGGCGGGACTCGCAGGCCTTATCCACAAGGTCGGGGTTCTCGCGAACGAACTTGATGTCGAGCATCTTGACTCTCCTCAGCTCTGAGTGCTTGCTTCTGGCGCCGTGCGCCGGAGCGGCACAGCTGGGGTACAGTATATACTTGTTGGTTCAACGCGTTAGACACCCATCTCCCAGGGAGGCTGTTCATGCAGGCTATCTCCGACCTCATCACGTGGCTCTTCAACGACAAGACGGGTGTCATCGTCCTGGTCATTGGCGGCATCCTGCTGTGCCTGATCATTGCCATCGTCATGGAGCGCAAGACCAAGCAGACCTACTTTGAGCACGAGAAGACCGAGAACGACTGGTCCCTCTTTGATGATGACGACGAGGACGCGGACAAATAGCCGCAGCCCAAGACACATCCAAACGCACGGAGGCGCCCGGCGAGAAGAACACACTTCTCGCCGGGCGCCCTTTTGTTTGGTGGGACGGCACGCGAAGCCCTGCGCACAGAAAAAGGCCCCCGACCGAAGCCGAGGGCCTTTCAAATTCATGGTGCGGGCGAAAGGACTTGAACCTTCATGAGATTGCTCTCATACGGACCTGAACCGTACGCGTCTGCCAATTCCGCCACGCCCGCGTGCTTTGTTAGCATACCGCAAACCTTCCTCGCGGTGCAAGACTTTTTTCTGGGATTGGGAACCTGGGGTAGAATGGCACCACCGTCACGGCCGCAACGCAGCTAAAACAAAGGAGGCGCCGTGAGAGACCAACAGCTAGAGCCGGTGTCTTTGGGAGCCGCCGAGAAGCCCTCCGAGGAGGTGCTGCTCAACCGCTACCGCGTGCTTGCTCGCCGAGGGACGGGCGGCTTTGGAACGGTGTGCACCTGCTGGGACACCCGCCTGCAGCGTCGCGTGGCCATAAAGCGCATCCCCGTGCTGGAGATGGACGACGGCATCAGCGCGTCCACGGCCGAGGAGGCCCTGGGCGAGGCCCGCACCGCCTGCCTTCTGGCCCATCCCAGCATAGTGAGCGTCCTGGACTTTGAGATGGAGGGCGCCTACGCCTACCTCATCATGGAATACGTGGACGGCCTCAACCTGGCCGAGCTTCTGGCTCGCGTTGAGGGCGGCACGCTCAGCCACGATGAGTGCGCCCACATGGTGGCCTCCGTCGGGCGGGCCCTGGCCTTTGCCCACGAGAACGGCGTCCTTCACCTGGACATCAAGCCCACCAACATAATGGTGGACCGCCGCGGCACGGTTAAGCTGGCCGACTTTGGCATGGCCACCCTGGCCTCGGCCGCCGGCTACGGCGACGCCCGCGGGGGCACCGTGGGCTACATGCCGCCCGAGCAGATCCAGGGCATGCTGGTTGACGAGCGCGCCGACGTATTCTCGCTGGCCGTCGTGACCTGGCAGGCGCTCTGCGGCGCGGACCCCTTTGCCGCCGTGCGCGCGGCTGACTCCCTCACCAAGATCTTCCACGGGCCCAAGGACCCGCTCATCAAGCTGGACCCCACGGCTGACCTCACCACGCAGGACGCCCTCATGCGGGCCCTCGCGCCGCAGGCCTCCGAGCGCACGGCCTGCGTAGACGACCTCGTGGACGCGCTTCTCCCCGAGCTGGGAGACCCGGCCGCCGGCCAGGAGTCCCTCGAGCACCTGGTCAACCAGAGCGAGAAGGACGACGAGGTCGAGCAGACCACCTGGCGAGAGCGCCACCTCCCCTGGAGGACGCGCTTCCCCTGGCTCTACCCCGTCCTCGAGCGCGTAGTCAGCACCGTGGCCACGCTTCTGGCCATCCGCCTTGCGCTTCCGTGCTTTCCAGGGGCAACGTCAGACTTCGTGCTGCTGGGAACGCTCGTGGCCACCGCGGCGACGCTGGCCTGGCCGCCCATCGGCAGCGCGCTGACCCTGTCCGCGGCGGTCTTTGCCACTGCCACGTCGCACGCAACAAGCGCGTCCTTCCCGCTGGCCCTGCTCCTGGGCGTCACCGCGCTTGCCTGGTGGCTCTACGCCGGCCACGGCGAGAAGCTCGCGAGCGCGGCCGCTCTTCTCCCCTGCTGCCTGCCCTTCCCCGGGGCGGGGGCCGCCATGGCTGGCTTTGCACTCGACCCGGCGCCCGCCGCGGTGAGCGGGGCCGTGGGCTGCGCCCTCGGCCTGGCGTTTCCCGCGCTGGCGGCCACGGGTTTCTATGCGCAGCAGGCCACGCCCGAGCTTTTGGCGCTGGCGGAGTCCCCGGCCTCGTGGGTGCTTCTCGCCGGAGCCGCCGCCGCGGCCGCGGCCTCTTCCGCCATTGCCATGAAGGGGTCCGTGACTTCGGGAATCGTGGGCCAAAGCGTTGGCCTCGCGATTCTTCTGGCCGCCGAGTGCGTGGCCGCCGGAGTGGAGAATGGCGGTATATGGGGCCCGCCCAACTGGGTGCACGTGGGCGTTGCGGTACTCTTGTATGCGTTTCTGTGCATTTCGACTGTCCTGAGAGGCCCGCTGTTCGGGGGCCAGGAAGGCGAGGACTCCCTATGAGCTTTCTGAATGACTTCGAGGGGCGCATCAGCTCCGTCTTTGGCGCGGCCCCCCAGGGCTACACCGAGCCCTTCTCGTTTAAGAAGCTGGCCAAGCGGGCCGCTCGCGAGATGGAGAACGAAACGTACGAGATCGACGGCGTGGACACTGCCCCCGCCCTCTACACCGTGCTGGTCTCCCCCTCCGACGATTCCCTTATGCGCCCGCTCTACGAGCAGATCACCTATGAGACCAGCGCCTTTGTGACGGCCCAGGCCCAGAAGAAGGGCTACGCCTTTGTGGGCGAGCCCCTGGTGCGCTTCATGGTCGACCCGTCCCTCAAGTCTGGCAAGTTCGCCGTCTTCGCCGAGAACGTGGACTCCCGCACCCTCGTGCGCCTGCGCGAGGAGGAGCGCATCTTCCTGGGCGGAAACTCCAGCGTCGGCGGCGCGGCCGCCATGGTGCAGCCCCGCGCGGGCCAGCCCAAGGGCACCTACCGCCCCGGCGGCATCGACCCCACGCCGCTGGCCTCCGCCGTCCCGGCGCCCGCGACGCCCCTCTCTGGCACCGACGCCGGCCTGGACGTCATGCCCTTTGACTTTGAGACGCCCATGCCCGAGCCCGTTCCCGTGGCCTCTGCCAGCGAGTCCACGCCCATGCCCGTCGCCGGCGCGGCCGCTCCCCTGGTGACGCCGGCCGCTCAGCCCGTGGCCGTGCCCGTCCCTATGACCCAGCGCAGGAACGTCCCCCTCGTCGACCCCAACCGCGGCGTCGGCGTTGGCGCTGCCATCGGCGCCGCAAGCATGGCCGCCGCGGAGGCTGCCCAGGCCGCCCCGCAGCCCATGGCCGACCCGCTCGCCGCTCCCGCACCCATGGCGCGCCCCGCCCAGCAGCAGGTGGCATCCTGCCTGCTCATCGACCGCCAGACCGGCCGCACCTTCACCGGCAGCGCCCCCACCGCCGTCATCGGCCGCGAGCGCAGCCAGGCACAGATTGTCCTGCGCGACCCCAACGTCTCCCGCCGCCACGCCGAGCTGCGCTTTGACGGCCGCGACTGGCGCATCGCCGACCTCAATTCCACCAACGGAACCCTGGTCAACGACGTCGACGTCAAGGAGTGCATCCTTCGCGACGGTGACCTCATCACCGTTGGCCTCGTCAACCTCGAGTTCAGGGAGAACCGATGATTGACCTCGTCCTCTTTGTGGGACGCGTCCTTCTCGTCGTCGTCCTCTACATCTTCCTGTTTGCCGTCATGCGCACGGGCGTGGGCCTGGTGCGTGGCCAGCGCAGGGACTCCGCCATCTGGGCCATTGACGTCGAGAAGGGCACGAGGTCGCTGCGCGGCCTGCACGTGGACATCCTCGGCCCCGTCGTGGTGGGCCGGTCTCCCAACTCCGACATCGTTGTGGACGAGCCCTACGTCTCCTCCACCCACGCGCGCTTCACCATCCAGGGCCCGGCCCTGGTCGTCGAGGACCTCGGATCCACCAACGGAACCATGGTCAACGGTCGCCCCATCGCCCAGCCCGTCACCCTTCGCGAGAACGATGAGGTGCAGGTGGGCGACACCATCA
This sequence comes from uncultured bacterium, assembly GCA_905215465.1. GTDB lineage: Bacteria > Actinomycetota > Coriobacteriia > Coriobacteriales > Atopobiaceae > Paratractidigestivibacter. The sequence continues at coordinate 98,992 of CAJMPT010000001.1, forward strand.
TGAGGGTGAGCCGCGGATGACCCCCGACGAGACCATGTCGGCCCCCGTCCAAGAGCCTGGCAACGCCCCCGGCAGGGCCGAGATGCCCGTCGAGGGACGCGCCGGCGCTGACGCCGTCCAGGGTTCCAACCAGTGCCTCTCCTGGGGTTCCCGCAGTGACGTGGGCCTGGTCCGCGGCCACAACGAGGACTCCTTCCTTCTCCGTGCGCCGCTCTTCGCGGTCTGCGACGGCATGGGCGGCCACGCCGCCGGCGAGGTCGCAAGCTCCATCGCGGTGGACACCATTGCCAGAAACGCCCCCGGCACCGCCGACGACACCCTGCTGGGCGCCGCCATCGAAGCCGCCAACCTGGCCGTCATCAACGGAGCCGAGAATGGCATCGGCAAGCCCGGCATGGGCTGCACCGCCTCCGCCATCCTCATCGAGGGCAGCAAGATGGCCGTGGGCCACGTGGGAGACTCCCGCGTCTACCTGCTGCGCCGCGGCACCCTGGTGCGCGTGACGCACGACCACTCCTACGTGGAGGAGCTCGTGGACTCCGGTCAGATCACGGCCGACGAGGCCCGCGTCCACCCCTCGCGCTCCATCATCACCCGCGCCCTGGGCTCCGACCCCGAGATGTACGCCGACCACTTCTCGCTCGAGGTGGCAAACGGCGACCGCATCATCGTGTGCTCCGACGGCCTCTCGTCCATGATCTCTGACGCGGAAATTGAATCCGTGGCCGTCTCGGCCGCGTCCGCCCAGCAGGCGGCCGACAACCTCGTGGCCGCCGCGCTCACCGCGGGCGGCTCCGACAACGTGACGGTCATTGTGGTCGACGTGCTGAACGACGGCATCGCCGCCGCCAATCATGCCAACCTGCGCAAGCGCGCGGCCATCATCACCGGCGTGCTCGCGGCCATCGTGGCCGTAGTCGCCGTGGCGGCCGCTCTCTTCGTCCGCTCAGAGTGGTACCTCGCGCCCGATGGCGAGACCGTGGGCGTCTACCAGGGCGTCAACGGGGACTTCTTGGGCATAAGCCTCTCCACCCTCGTGGGGACGAGCTCCGTGGAGGTCTCAGACCTCCCCTCCTCCGTCCAGGACCAGCTTGCGCGCGGCATCCGCATGCGCAACGAGGACCAGGCCATGGAGACCATCTCGCAGTACCGCGACCAGATTGACGCCGACAAGAGCAAGGCCGCGCAGACGGCCGAGGAGGCCCAGGCGGGCTCGGACGGCAACCCCGTTCCCGCCGACGGCGAGGCGGCCCCCACAGAGGGTGCCCCCGCCAACGCAGCCCCCGCAGAGACCCAGAAGGGAGGAGAGTAGCCCATGAAGAGAAGGCACAAGGTCCTGAGCCGCGCCGAGGCCGAGGCGGCCCTCACCGCCGCCAGCGCCGCAATTGCGCCCCAGGAGGAGAAGCGCGGCAGCAACCGCCGCAGCAACGAGCTCTTCCTGCTGGTGCTGGGAGCCATCCCCGTACTTCTCCTCTACGCCCTGTACGTCATGAACGCAGGCCTTGAGGTGAGCCCCTCCACCCTGGGAGTGCCCATTGCCCTCTGCCTGGCGTTTCTTGCCGCGCACGTCTCAATCAGGTGGCTGGCGCCCGGCGCCGACCCCGCCATCCTGCCCATAGTCTTCGTCCTGTCGGGCGTGGGCATCACCATGCTCACGCGCCTGAACGAGGCCTATGCCGTCAACCAGCTCATCTGGCTCTTCCTTTCCGTGGCGGCCATGGTGGGCGTGCTCTTTGCGGTGCGCAACCTCGACAAGCTCGCCGAGTACAAGTACACGCTGGGCATCGTGGGCGTGGCGCTGTTGCTTCTCCCCATGCTCATTGGTACCGAGAAGTACGGTTCCAAGCTGTGGGTCGGCATCGGCAGCTTCAGCTTCCAGCCCGGCGAGTTCGCCAAGATCCTCATCGTCCTCTTCCTGGCGTTCTACCTAGCCGCCAACAGGGAGGCGCTCTCCGTCTCCATGAGGCAGGTGGGCCCCTTCAGGGTGCCGCGCATCCGCATGCTGCTGCCCCTGCTCGTCATGTGGGGCATCAGCCTCCTGCTGGTGGTCTTTGAGAGGGACCTGGGCAGCGCCCTGCTGTTCTTTGTGTTCTTCGTCATCATGCTGTACGTCTCCACGGGCCGCGTGAGCTACGTCGTGGTGAGCTTCCTGCTCTTGGCCGTGGGCGGCGTCTTCTGCTACCGCTTCTTTGGCCACGTCCAGACGCGCATCAACATCTGGCTTGACCCGTGGTCAGACGCCCAGGGCGGCGGCTACCAGATCGTGCAGTCGCTCTACTCCCTGGCAGACGGTGGCCTGGTTGGCACGGGCATCGGCAAGGGCCTGCCCACCTACATCCCCGTCGTGGAGTCCGACTTCATCTTCTCGGCCATCGCCGAGGAGCTGGGCCTTCTGGGCTCCTCCGCCGTGCTTGTCTTGTTCCTGCTGCTGGGCGTGCGCGGCTTTGCCACCGCGGCGCGCGCCAAGTCGGACTCCTCCACCTTCGCGGCGGTGGGCCTCACGAGCGCCCTGTGCTTCCAGGCGTTTCTCATCGTGGGCGGCGTGACCAAGTTCCTGCCGCTCACCGGCGTCACCCTGCCCTTCATGAGCCAGGGCGGCACATCGCTTCTGGCCAGCTTCATCATCGTGGCGCTGCTGCTGCGCGCCGGCGACGAGGCAACCGGTCGCGAGGCCCTCATCGAGACCGCAGGCGCGCAGGACTCCTCCCGTGACCCGCTCTCCGTTGCGGCGGGCCGCATTGCCGCCGCCGGCGCGCAGTCCCGCATGGGCGCCCACGCCGATGCCGTGGTCCACGGCAAGCACGCCCGCGGCCACTTCAACGTTCAGTCCGCCGAGTCCGGCGTGCTGGGCCGAGTGGCCCTGGGCAAGCGCCTGACTACGCTCATCACGGTCTTCTCGCTTCTGTTTGCCGCGCTTATCGGCAACCTGACCTACGTCATGCAGGTCGAGGCCGAGCAGATCCAGAACATGCCGTCCAACAACCACACCATCACCAAGAGCGCCTACGTGCAGCGCGGCGCCATCATAACCTCCGATGGTGTCACCCTGGCCGAGAGCGTCCAGCAGAACGATGGCACCTACCTGCGCAGCTATCCGCAGGGCTCCCTTGCGGCGCACACGGTGGGCTACATCTCAACCAGGTACGGCACCTCGGGCATCGAGTCCACCATGAACGAGACCCTGACCGGCCACGCGGACTACTCCAACTGGAAAAACGCGTTTTACTCCATGGCGGGCCTCCAGCAGACCGGCTCCACGGTCCAGCTGACCATCAATTCGCAGATCCAGCAGGCCGCCGAGAACGCCCTCGACGGCTACACCGGCGCCATCGTGGTGCTCGACCCCAAGACCGGCGCCATCCTGGCTAAGGCCTCCAACCCCACGTTCAAGTACGACCAGCTCGATGAGATCGTGAGCGGTGGCGACGGCAGCCAGCTCCTGGATCGCACCACGCAGGCCCTCTACGCGCCCGGCTCCTCGATGAAGGCCATCACGCTCTCCGCGGCGCTTGACTCCGGAACGGCCAAGCTCGACCAGACCGTCTATGCCGGCCCCACCGTCGAGATCGGCGGCGCGAGCGTCAACAACTACGGCAAGTACGACTACGGCAGCCCAACCCTGCAGGAGGCCTTTGCCCTCTCGTCCAACACGGCCTTTGGCCAGCTGGGCGTCGAGGTGGGCGCCAAGAACCTGGTCAAGTACTGCAACGCCTTTGGCTTTGGCCAGACGCTGGGCCAGGACTTCTCCTGCAAGGCCTCCCTCATGCCCGACCCGTCCGAGATGACGGACTGGGAGACCGCATGGGCGGCCTGCGGACAGCCCGTCGGCCAGCACGAGAGCCCGGCAGGCCCGCAGCTCACCATCATGCAGAACGCCGTCACCGCAGCGGCCATCGCCAATGGCGGCGTAGCCATGACCCCCTACGTGGTCGAGCACGTGCTCTCCCCCGAGGGAACCGTCACCTCCACCACCCAGGCAAAGTCCCTGGGCCAGGCCATCAGCGCCGATACCGCAGCGCAGGTCAAGGACGCCATGGCCGACGTCGTGGACCACGGCACCGGCACCCGCGCCCAGATTCGCGGCGTGAAGGTGGCCGGCAAGACCGGAACCGCTCAGATCGAGAGCGGCAAGATCAACTCGTTCTTCATGGGCTTTGCCCCGTTTGATACGCCCACCCTGGCCATCTCGGTGGTCATCGAGGGCAACGATGGCTCGGACGTCGAGGGATACGCCGCCGCAGTTGCGGGCAAGGTCCTCTCGTCCGCGCTCAACACCCAGTCAAACGGCTCGGGCAAGTGATGAGGACACCGCACTTCCAGGCACCACCAATCTAGACGCACCAATACGCACCACAAACGCACCAGACTCAAAGACGCACAGCAAGACGCGCGGCCACCACCGCGAGCGGGATGGGAGAAACACATGCCAGGCAGGCTTCTAGGCGGACGCTACCAGGTTCAGGACAGGATCGGCACGGGCGGCATGGCCACCGTCTACCGCGGGCAGGACGAGGTCCTTGGCCGCACCGTGGCCATCAAGACCATGCTGCCGCAGTACGCCAACGACCCCTCGTTTGCGGCTCGCTTCAAGCAGGAGGCCCAGGCGGCTGCCGCGCTGCAGAGCCCCTACATCGTCTCGGTCTATGACTGGGGCAAGGACGGCGACACGTACTACATCATCATGGAGTACCTGCGCGGCACCGACCTCAAGAGCGGCATCAAGAAGCATGGCGCCCTTGACTGCAAGAAGGTCGCCCAGATTGGCTCCCAGATCGCCCAAGCGCTCTCGGTGGCCCACCGTCACGACATCATCCACCGCGACATCAAGCCGCAGAACATCATGGTGCAGCCCGACGGCAACATCAAGGTGATGGACTTCGGCATCGCGCGCGCCAAGAACAGCCACCTCACGCAGGACAACTCCGTCCTGGGAACCGCCCACTACGTCTCCCCCGAGCAGACGCAGGGCAAGGAGCTTGGTCCCACCACCGACATCTACTCCCTCGGCATCGTCATGTACGAGGCCGCCACGGGCCAGGTTCCCTTCCAGGGCGACGACGCCATCTCGGTTGCCCTGAAGCAGGTCAACGAGCAGCCCAAGCCGCCCTCGCAGCTCAACCCCGCCGTGGACCCCTCGCTTGAGTCCATCATCCTCAAGTGCATGCAGAAGAACCCGGCCGACCGCTTCCAGTCTGCCCAGGAGCTCTATCACGTCCTGCGAGACTACCTCGCCGGCCGCATGGCCCAGGTAAACAGCGCCACGGCCGTACTGCCCGGCGCCGCTGCCGCCGTGGCCGCCACCTCCAAGCTCGAGCCCGGCCAGGGCATGTCTCCCGGCAACACCGCCTCCATGCCGCGTGCGGGCCGCACCAGCCAGTTCCGCCCGCAACGCGCGACCGAGGAGGCCGCCGAGCAGGAGGAGGAGCGCGACCGCAAGCGCAAGCGCAACATCGTGATTGGCGTGGTGTGTGGAGTCATTGCCGCCGCCGTCATCGTCTTTGCGCTGCTCAACGTCCTGGGCAACGCATCCAAGACCTACGCCGTGCCCAACCTGGCCGGCATGACGGCCGAGAAGGCGCAGGCCGCCATCACTCAGGACGGTCACTTCAAGATGGGCGAGACCAAGGAGAGCTACTCCAGCAGCGTTGAGGAGGGCAAGGTCATGGACCAGGACCCGCGCGCTTCTCGCCAGATGCCTGAGGGCACCACGATCAACATCGTGATCTCCAAGGGCGAGGAGCCCAAGGAGCAGGTCAAGGTACCCAACCTCACCAACATGACCCCCAAGCAGGCCCAGGAGGCCTGCACCAAGGTGGGCCTGACCGCCGTGGCGGGCGACGAGGTCGAGGACGACAACATCGATGAGGGCCGCATTGCCAAGCAGGACGTGGAGGCCGACTCCTCTGCGGAGAAGGGCACCAAGGTGACCTACCACGTCTCCAAGGGCTCCAGCCAGGTCGTCGTTCCCAACGTGGTGGGCGACTCCGAGGATAGCGCCACCAGCACCCTCAAGAGCGCCGGCTTTGAGGTAAGCGTCCAGTACAGCGAGAGCTCCGACAACGCTGGCAAGGTCATCAGCACCAACCCCAAGAACGGCACCTCCGCCACCAAGGGAAGCACCATCACCATCACCGTGGGCAAGGCCCCGTCCAAGGTCAGCGTGCCCAGCGTCATTGGCATGACGTACTCCGATGCCGCCGACAAGCTCAAGGCCAACGGCTTCTACGCCGGCCTTGCCAACGGCTCCAGCAGCAACGGCATTGTGACCGACCAGTCCGACACCACCGCTACCAAGGGTGACACCATCTACCTCACCACCAAGGTGGAGTCCAGCACCAGCGGCAACGGCGGTTCCAACAGCACCGGCGGCAACTCCAGCACCGGCTCCACGGGCGGGGGCACCGAGGGCAACGGTGGCAACGGCCAGCAGTAGACTGACCACAAGGCTTCAAACAACGCCGGGGCGCGCATTCCCACAGGATGTGCGCCCCGGTTTTTGTTAGCCCCGGCTGTGACGGCAACCCGCCTAGGCCCAGCCGCGTCAGTTCATGACCCCTACGGTGCCTGTTGTCTCCGCCTTTCCCGGCTGCGAGGACGCAGGTGCAAGAATAGTGCGGTTGCAAACTGGGAGGAGTGCCATGAACGTCACACGCAGAAAGCTAATGAGACTGACCGCACTGAGCACCGGAAGCCTTGCCCTTTCCGCCTGCCAATCTGCCGAGAAGAGCACGGAGTCCGTATCCCCCACGTCAGCATCTCTGGCGCCCGGCGAGGGCTACTCCAAGGACGAGTCTGGTCGTAGCACCGTCTACCAGGCAAAGGGCCACGAGCTCGTAGGCAGCCTCGGGAGCTTTGAGACTGTCTGCCAACCACGCTCGGCACAAGGCCGCGTGGAGCAGCTGTCGTACCAGGCGCACTCCTACGTCTGGGAGGAGGCAAACCCCGGGCAGGAATTCCTCGTGGACAAGACCCTCAACGTGTGGCTGCCCGCCGACTACGACGCCAGCCGCACCTACGACGTCCTCTACCTGATGCACGGCACCGGCCACGAGGACGTTAGCTATTGGCTCACCGACGAGGAGGACTGCCACGGCACGCAGACGCGCGGCCTTCTTGACGGCATGGTAGAGGATGGCCTCATCAAGGACGTCATTGTGGTGACGCCGAGCTACTACTCCTTCCCCGCCGGGGAGGAGCCTGCCGATGCCCTGGCCTACCACCAGGGAGACCCGCATGCCGACGACTGGCCTCGTCTCTTCTGGAAGGAGCTGCGCGAGAGCGTGATTCCCCTGGTAGAGACCACCTATCCCACACACGCAAAGGGCGACATCTCCGACGCGAGCCTTGCTGCCAGCCGCGACCACCGAGCCTTCGCGGGTCTTTCTCGCGGATCGATGACCAGCGTGAACAGCGCCATGATGCACTGCCTTGACCTGTTTGGCTGGATTGGCTCCTTCTCTGGTATCTGGGCGGACTTCGACGAGTTCAAGGGCATCCTCGAGGGCCAGTACGCCGACCTGCCCGTCCGTTACTGGTACAACGGCAACGGCAGCAAGGACTTCTCGCTGCAAAACCACGAGGAGTTCAAAGACAACGTTCTGGGCCAGATGGGAGACCGCTTTGTTGACGGCCAAAACTACGCCTGGGTGAGCTTCCCCGGTGGCACCCACGACTACGACTGCTGGGTGCTGGACCTCTACAACTCCCTCCTGGCCTTCTTCTAGGCGAGAAGACCGGGCGAGAAGGGCGCGACTCGGCCGCTCACCAAACGAACCGGGCGGGCCACTACGACCACAGGCTCGCCACGACCTCGGGCGAGGTGACCCTCCGCATGCCCAAGCTGAAGGGCTTGAGGTTCGCCACCGCGATCATCGAGCGCTACCGCAGGCCCGAGGCCTCCGTCGAGGAGGCGATGATCGAGATATACCTGGCGGGCGTCTCGACGCGCGGGATCGAGGACGTGAGCGAGACCCTCTGGGGCTTCAAGAAGCAGGATAATGTTTATCGGCGCCAGCGTTTTCAACGCATCTAAACATGCAGGTCAACGCCATGTCAAGCACATTTGATAGCAGTCTTGGATTCCCGGTGAGACGATGGCCTTGCCAAGGATGGAGGTTTGGATGGAGATCGCAGAGCAAATAAAGGCGGGCCGCGGGCGACTCGGGCTTACCCAAGACGAACTTGCCCAGAAAGTCTTCGTCTCCCGCCAGACCATCAGCAGCTGGGAGAACAGCAAAACCTATCCCGACGTTCAGAGTCTGATGCTCCTATCACAAACCTTCGGCACCTCAATCGACGACCTGGTCAAAGGAGATGTGGCGCGCATGAAGAAACGGCTCGAGAATGACGTAGAGACCCTGAACCGCTTTGGCACGGGAATCGTCTTGTCCGTTGCAGCCGCTACGATGGCAATCTTTGCGACAACCTGGCAAGACAAGCACGGCTGGCCGTTTGGTCACCAGATCCCGACCATGATCATTGCCATCATCGCTTGCATAGCCCTCGCCTACTGCGTCGCAAAGACGGAGAGAATCAAGCGCGACCATGACCTTCAGACCTTCAGAGAGATTTGCGATTTCATGGACGGAAAAATGCCCGGGCCCGACACCGAGGTGACCAAGCCCGAGCGCCGCAGCCTTTCGGGAACCGTCAAGTTCCTCATCGCCATGGCAGTCGGTTTTGCCGTCTTTGAACTGCTGTCCGCGTTGTTCCTCTAGGCAAGGTGTTTCTGGGCGAATCCGAGAACCGCAGAGAAATACGTCTCCGGATTTACCAAACTGGTGCAGCAGTGCCCGGCACCGTCAACTTTGATGAGCTCATGGTCGCTCGCAGCCGCCTCCGCCAGACGTCGTGCACTGTAGGAGGGCACCATGAAATCGTCACTACCGTGGACAATGAGCAGCGGGACCTTGGCGCCCTTTGCTGCCTGCTCCGCATTTGCGTCCGCTATATCGAATCCGGACTTCCGTCCTCTGAAGACAACGCGGGCGATGTCGAGCACTGGATGCGGCGAGATTGACTTGCCGTTGACACCGCGGCTCAGCATATAGATTGCCTCGTTCCAAAGGTCTGCATAGGCGGAGTCGCAGACAACGGCTTTGACCTGTGAGGGCAGATCGCGCTCCGCTGCCGCCTCCACAGCGGCGGAAGCCCCCATGGACTCACCGAGAAGGGCGATTCGCGCGTCGGCGTCGCGCTCGACAACCAGACGGCACCACTCCACCAGGTCGCGACGCTCGATATGGCCGTAACCTGTCAAAGCTCCTCCGCTCTCCCCCTGTGCGCGCATGTCTAAGAGCAGCAGGTTGTAGCCGGCCTGGGCGAAACGGCGGGCTATCGCAAGACCGCTCTTCCAGGTACCGCCAAAGCCCGGTGCGTACACAAGCCAGCTGTGCGACGGGGCGGCAGCAGCGAGTTCATGGCCCACCAGCCGGCACCCGTCGGAAGCCCGCATGTCCACCGCCTCAAAAGAAGGACGCACGAGCTCGAACCATTCACGGACCGCCGCCAATTCGGCTTCGCGCTTCGCCGACGCGTCATCGAACTCCGCACGGGTGAGGTCCTTGCCCTGGATTTGCCAGAATCTGTCCGCCTCGGGACCGAAGGCCTCCGGGGCAACCTTCGGGACCAGCGAGACCTTGCCCTCGGCAATCTGACTGCCGAGGCTAATGCCTTGAAGCACAATGGTCGCAGCAGGAAGAACGCCGAAGGCAATGAGGCCAATGCCCACAAGCAAGTGCTCGGGACCCGAGACGATGCAGAACACGCCTGCGGCGATGAGGCAGACCACGAAAGCCGCAAGCGACCCGAAAGCCCCATAGCCGGGCTTTTCGACGGGAAGCTTATCGGCATTGACGACACGGTCCTCATAGAGTTTCGAGCTCTTTTCGCGCGGGGCCCTGCTAAATGGTCTTCCGATACTCACGGTCTCGTCCTCCAATGCTCCTAGCTGCGATTTATTTGAACCAAGTATAGAGAACGGGCACCCGCGCAAGCAGGTGCCCGTCGCCCAAGAAAGGCGAATCATCCCGTGAACGCCGTCCGAAGCCAGGCTATTCGACGAGCTTGCCGCCCATGTACGTAGCTTCGAGGTTGAGCTCCGCGTCGAGAACGATGAAGTCGGCGTCTCGACCAGGCATGATGGAGCCGCAGGAGCCCGCGATGCCCGCAGAGCGCGCAGGAACCTCGGTTGCCATGCGCAGGGCCTGCTCCGCAGTGACGATCTGCCAGTCGTAGACGTTCTTCACTATTTGAGCGAGCGTAGCTATGGAGCCGGCGAGGCTGCTGCCGTCACGCAGGTAGCATGCACCGTCACGCATGACAACGGGAAGGCCGCCGCTCATGTACTCGCCCTCGGGCATCCCCCCGGGCCCGAGACAGTCGGTGATGAGGACCACGTGATTCCAACCCTTGGCGTTGAGCACAGCCTTGATAGCCTCCGGAGCCACGTGATGACCGTCGCAGATAATCTCAGCGTAAGTCTCGGGCGTCGTCATGGCGCAGCCAACGATGCCCGGCTCGCGGTGATGCAGGCCGCGCATACCGTTATAGGTGTGGACAAAGCAGGTGGCACCGGCGTTAACGGCGGCCAAGGCCTCGGCATAGGTAGCATCGGAATGGCCGATGCACGTAACGACGCCCTCCGCTGCGAGTCGCGCGCAGTACTCGGCCGAACCGCCGCGCTCTGCGGCGAGCGCGCTCTTGCGAATGCGCCCGCCAGCGGCCTTCTGCCAGGACTTGAAGTCCTCATACGACGGGTCGACAAGATACGCGGGGTTCTGGGCGCCCACATGCTTCGAGGTGAAGAAGGGGCCCTCAAGGTAGATGCCCTGAACGTGGGCACCGACAAATGATTCGTCGCGCTTTTCGTCGGCCTCGGCGATGGCGGAGCAGGCCTCTTTGATGTGCTCCGAGGACTCGGTAAAGGTCGTCGGCAACCAGCTCGTAGTGCCGCGGCGGGCGAGTTCGACGCTCGAGGCGTTGATGCCGTCGGGATCACAGTCCGTCGTGGCATGGTTATAGAAGCCGTGGATGTGCGTGTCCACAAGACCGGGGGCAATCCACTTGCCAGACTCGTCTACCACAGGCAGGCCCTCGGGAGCCTCGGCCGACCACATGCCAAACTTGTTGCCGTCAACGGTCAGGTATCCGCCCGACATAACGGCGCCGGGCAGGAGGAACCTGGCGGCTTTGATGGCGTACTTGCTCATCACGCGCTCCTTAGGCGTTGAACGGGTGAATGGTCACACCCTTGACCACGCGGTTGACAGTGCCGGTCGGGCTGGGGGTGTCGGGGGTGTTGCCCACGCGCACGGAGTTGAGGAGGCTCACGGTCTGGGCAACCATGACGAAGGGAAGCGCCAGGTAACCCTCGGGAAGCAGGTCATAGCCCTTGAAGGTAAAGCTCTCGCCACCAAAGACGGTCTCGTCGTCCTGCTGGACGGCGATGGTCTTCATGGCAATCTCGTCACCGCCGATTTCGTTGAGGATGTCGAGGTCGTACTGACGGGTGTACTCGTCGTTGTTGACGAAGACGAACACGAGGGTCTTGTCGTCGACGAATGACTTCGGCCCGTGGCGATAACCCATAGAGGTGTCGTAGGAGGTGGCAACGAGGCCATGGGCGAGCTCGAGGATCTTGAGCTGAGACTCCTGGGCCAGACCACCGAAAGCGCCGGAGCCGAGGTAGGTCACGCGGTTGAAGTCGCAGGCGAGGTAATCGGCGATCTCCTGCTCGCGCTCCACGACCTCCTCGCCCATCTTTGCAATCTGCTCGACCCAAGCAGCCTTCTGGTCGATAGAGGCGGTGTCAAAGATGAGGGTAGCGACGAGCGTCATGCAGCTGTAGCTGCCGGTCATCGCGAAGCCCTTGTCGTTGGCACGCGGAATCAAGATGGTGTAGGCGTTCGGGTCGTCAGCAGACTCGACGGCGAGCTTGCCCTCGGGGGCGCAGGTGATGTTGATGAACTTGACGTTCTTGACGAACTGCTTTGCGATCTGGACAGCAGCGAGGGACTCGGGGCTGTTGCCAGAGCGTGCGAACGAGACGACGACGGTCGGCTCATCGGGGTTCAGGAAGTCGCGCGGCGCGCTCACGATGTCCGTCGTGGCGATGGGCTTGAAGTCATAGAGAGCCGTATTGCCGGCGTGGCGCAGATACGGAGCGCAGGTGTCGCCGACGTAGTCGGAGGTACCGGCACCGGTAAAAACGACGGAGAGACGACCGTCGCCCATGGCACGAGCCTCGGCGAGGAACTTCTCGATGCCCTCAAGGTTATCCTTGTAGATGTTGAAGGCGTCGCGCCAGAGCTCGGGCTGCTGAGCAATCTCGGCAGTGGTGATCTGGGCACCCATCTTGGTGAGCTCCGCCACATCGAACTTGAACATATCTGCAACTCCCTCCTGCCGGCCCGCGGGCTCGGCATAGCCTGAAACGCTAATTGCGTGTATGGACGATCTTGTACTCGAACATATCGGCACGCGCGACGGATCGCGTGTACTCGATGACGACGTTTTTGCTGTTATAGGTAGTGCGCACAAGATGGAGAACCGGCGAATCCTCGTCTATCTCCAGAAGCTTTGCTTCGTCAGGACGCACGGAGCGAGCGCCAAAGGCCTCCTCGGCGATTTTGATCTTCATGCGAAAATCCTGCTCCACGATCTCGTAGAGCGACTTGGACTCGACCATATGCTGCGTAAGGCCGTCGAAGACCTTTACGGGCATATAAGTCCGCTCAAGCATCATGGGGACGCCATCGGCAGAGCGCAGCCGCCTCATGCGGAAAACCGCCTCGCCTAGACGTAGATCCATATTCTGAGCAACGAACTTGGAGGCCTCTCTAACCTCAAAATCAATAACCTCAGTATGTGGGACACGTCCCAAGGAGCGCATCTGGTCCGTGAAACTGTACGTACCCATAAGGTCGGTCGTATCGCGCGAGACGCTCGACACGAACGTTCCCTTACCGTGCTTGCGAGTCACCAAGCCGAGCTCCTCAAGCTCAGACATGGCAAGACGAACCGTCGTGCGCGAAAGACCATAGGTCTCGGCAAGATCGCGCTCGGAAGGCAGCGCATCGCCAGGATGCATCTCGTTTTGGATCTTGTCGCTCAGAAGGTCTACCAGCTGATCGTACAGAGGCTGCCTACGGGCTGCGGTTGCCATTGTGCCCCCCTTCGTTCGTGTTTTCTAGAATATGCCCAGGCTATGCATCGCGAACGAGGCGACTCTCGCGGTTCTCGCCGTGACGCATAATCCAACCATACCGCAAATTGGTACCTACCACTTGTTTGAAAAAGAGAGGCGCGCGGGCGCGAACCCGCGCGCCTCCCTGTCGGAAGGCTACTGCTACGCCCAGATTCCGAAGAATCCGCCAACAATGCCGAGGACGAGCATAAGGACGATGCCCTTCATCGGGGTGAAGTTGTGCTTGGCGAAGAGGTAGTAGAGAAGCATGACCAGCGCGAGCGGGATGAGCTTCGGGCAGATCGAGTCGAGGATGGAGGCGAAGTCAACGGTGACCGGAGTCTCCACCATCTCCATGTAGGTGATCTCGCTCATGCCGTTGCCCAGGTCGGTAGCGCCGGCGACGACCTTGTTGCCCTCGGCGTCGACACTCTTGAGGGCGTTGCCCTCGGCGTCGACCATGCCGGACGTGGTGACGCCCTCATCGTTCTTCGAGATGACCTCGAAGTTGGAGACCTCGTCGTTGGAGACGACGGCGGTGTGCGCCACGTAGGACTCAGAAGAGCCGTTGGGGATGGTCAGGGCAATCTGGGTGCCGCCCATGGTGACGGTCAGGCAGCCAACGACGAAGACGCCGAGGATGGAGGCCGCACGAGTGAACGCCTTCATATTGTCCATGAGGGCGTCGATTGCCTGGGTGCCCATCTTGTAGGACCAGTTCATCAGGCCAAAGCGAATGGCGAACTGGATGATGTTGAAGATGAGCAGGAAGACGATCGGGCCGGCGATGTTGCCAGCAATGGCCATCTGGGAGGTGATACCGGCCAGGATGGGCACGAGGGTCATCCAGAAGAGGGCGTCGCCGATGCCGCCGAGCGGGCCCATGAGGGAGACGCGGACGGCGCGGATGGTCGGGATGTCGGCCTTGTTCTGCTCAAGGGACAGGCAGATGCCCATAGCGAACGTGACCAGGAACGGGTGGATGTTGAAGAACTCCATGTTGTGGGTCATGGAGGTGGCGAGGTCATCCTTGTCGGTGTGGATCTTCTCCAGGCCCGGGAGGATGGAGTACAGCCAGCCAGCGGCCTGCATGCGCTCGTAGTTGAAGGACGCCTGCAGGAAGCAGGAACGCCAGGCCATCTTGTTCAGGGTCTTCTGATCGAGATCAGGAGCCGGCGTGAGGTTCTTATAGGTCGTGGCGTTAGATGCCATCCTCCTCACCTCCGTCCTCAAGAGCAACGGCACCCTTCAGCTCGGTCTGCTGCTGGAAGTCCCAGAAAGCGATGCCGAAGCCGATGAAGGCCAGGATGAGCAGAGCAGGGGTGGCAAGAGCCGGGATGTTGCCCACGACGAGGGCGAGGCCGAAGCCCATGAAGTAGAAGCCCCACATATCGCGGCTCATCATGAACTTGAGCAGGATGCCGAAGCCCACGAAGCGCATCATGCCACCGGCGGCGGAGAGGCCAGCGGAGAGCCATGCGGGGATGGCGTCGACGACGGCCTGGCCCATGGTGGCGCCACCGATGAAGAACAGGGTGACGACGATGCCGAAGATGAGGCCGAGGAGGCACATTGCGAGGTAGTTGATGTGCTCAATGCCCTTGGGGTTGGCCTCAGCAGCGTACTGATCAGCCTTGGACATCAGGGGGGACATGATGGTGAAGATCAGGGTCACGCCGTACTGGCCCAGGAGCGAGAACGGGATGGCCATCGCAACGGCCGCGTTCGGGTCGAGGTCCAGGGAGATCGCGAGCACCGCAGCCATGATGCCGCCGACGACGGCGTTGGGGGGCTGGGCACCTCCAATCGGCATGTTACCGATGGTCATCAGCTGGTAGGTGCCGCCAACGATGAGGCCGGTGGTGACATCGCCCAGGATGAGGCCGACCACCATGCCAGTGACGATCGGCTGATACAGAGACTCGAGGAAGCTGAACTGATCGATAGCCGCGATGAACGTGACCACGAAGACCAGTGCGACCTGGATGACTGAGTATTCCATCTTTGCTCCTCCTTTCCTTTTGTCGTCTTCCCCTCATTAGGGGACCAATTGACTATGCTCAGCCGCATTTGCGGTAAGAACCGAACTACTGGCGCGCCTTGACCTTACGAGAAGAGCTTGTCGGTATTCTCGACCGGGGTGGACGGGACGCGCTGGATAGAAAGCTCGACGCCGAGATCCTGGAGCTTGCGGAAGGCAGCAACGTCGGCATCGTCGACAGCAACAGAAGTAGCGACCTGGCGCTTGCCATCGGACATGTGCATGTTGCCGATGTTGAGCTTCTTGATGGGCACGCCGCCCTCAACGAGGCGGACGACGTCCTCGGGGGTCTCGCACACAATAAAGATGTGCTGACGCGGAGCGGCCTTGTGGATGACGTCGATGGTCTTCTGAATCGAGAAGTAACGGGTGGCAACTCCCTGGGGGGCGGCCATGTTCATGAGGTTCTGACGCATCTTGTTGCCAGCGACCTCATCGTTGGCCACGAGAATGAGGTTCGCGCCGACGGTGGAGGTCCACTGAGTGGCGACCTGGCCGTGAATGAGACGGTTGTCGATGCGGACGAGAACGATGTTGGGCTCTGCCATGATGACTTCCTCTCTACATGCTCCTTCGGGAGCGCTCAATACCTGCTTGCAATAACGCTACTTGTCCAAGACCTCCTGGACGGCATAGCGGGAAACCTCAATGACTGCGCCGGACTTGATCTCGATATCGCAGGTCTCCTCGCCGACTCGCACAAGCTTGCCAATGAGACCATTCGAGAAGGCGACTTTCTTTCCGGGGGCGAGCTCGGTGTGAACGTCCTTGTAGTAATCCTTCTGCTTTCTCATGCGAAGGTAATTGCTCACCGTGAAGAACACGCCAATAACGGTGAAGAACACGAGAAAGACGATGGAGGAGGCGAGGATGTTCTCCATGAAGTTCTCGGGCATTACAGACCATCCTCCTCGCAGAACAGGTCGTCGTCATCAGAGTCATCGGCAACCTCGAGCTTCTTGTGGTCAACGCCCATCTTGCCGGAGGCAAGGGCGCACTCGACGAGCTCATCAACGGTGGAGTCGGGCATGCGGGTCGAGAGCGTCTCAAGCAGCATGGGGAGGTTGGTGCCGGTGACGACCTCAACGCCCGGCATGACAGAGGCGGCCATCATGGCCTGATTGAAGGGAGTGCCGCCCATGAGATCGCAGAAGACGACGACGCCGTCGCAGGCGGAGGCCATCTCGGAAATCGCGCCGGCGAGCCTATCGCCGAAGGTGGCAGCCTCATCCTCGTGGAAAGAAACGGCCTGGAAGAACTCCTGCGGGCCGCCAACCATCTCAAGCGCGCCGCCGAGACCCTCGGCGAAGGTCCCGTGTCCAGTGAGGATACAACCGACCATGTGTGCTTCTCCTTAATGACGGGCCCTTCTCGAGCCTGTTTATTGCCGTCGAGAAGAACCCTACGATTCTTGAATTTCGCTTTGGTGCCGAGAACGTTGCCCCGTGCTGCCATTCAGTTAACTGGTTGTAACCAATGGCGAGTAAGGTCACTATAGCTTGAAATGTTCCAAGAATCCTTCACAAGCTTAACAAACGGGCAAATATACCGCTTACCCTTGAATTTACTACCGCTCACGGCGTTATTTAGTGGCTACCAGCGCATTTACGAACTTGTTCATATAAGTCTCTTTACTTTTTTGAGTGGAGACCTCAAGCAAATCTCTTTCCTTTGCTTTGTTTTATATGAAGATAATCGCTCTCAAGGTGGTTCATATGGTAGGTACCAGTGATTGCCATTGAGCCTTCTACGGGCGTTTATAAAGAAACTGGGGCTCATCCAGCAACAACGGGCCAGACGGTCGAATATTTGCCTGTTTTCTTTGATTAGGCCCAAAAGAAAACTATCGAAAGAGATGGTTTTGGCAGATAACCGCCCGTGCAATGAAACCGGTTACGCAAACAGATAACCCCACGGTTTCGGCCTTTTCGGTGCCGTTAACATGGGGTTACGCCGTTATTCGGTCTCGGTCCGTTAAGTGAAGGCCGTTTCAAAGCCCCGTTCTCAGGCAAGGAGGAGCTGACAGGAAAGCTCCTCGAGGTCCGCAAGGACCACTCCATCCGGATCGGCATCCATCACCACAGCATCCGCATCGCCGAGCGTACCGAACCACATGAGCCCCCGAGCCCCCACCTTGCTCGAGTCCATGAGCACATACGTAGTGTCCGCGCAGGCAAGAAACGCGCGCTTGAGCTCAGCCATCTCTTGGTTATTGGTCATAAGGCCTCGCCCAGGAGCATATGCCGTCGGCGTGACAAAAGCCTTGTCCGGACGCAGAAGCTCGAGCGATCGCAGAGCAATGGGACCGTCAGTGTAGCGGTGGCCCTTGCGCAGGCTTCCACCGAGCATAATCACATCGAGCGCCGGCATCGACCGGTCAACGAAGTCGGCAACGGTGAAGTCATCCGTAACCACCGTAACGGAGGCCCGTCCCGCGAGCGCCCGGACAAACTCAAGCGACGTTGTCCCAGAGTCGACCAGGATAGAGTCGCCATCGGCAACGAGTTCGGCCGCGCGGCGCGCAATCGCTCGCTTGGCATCAACGTTCACATTGACACGTTTGTCTTGGACCGACACCGTAAGCGTGCGCGAGAGCGAAGTTGCGCCGCCGTGGGTGCGTCGGAGTTTTCCATCGCGCTCCAGGGCATCGAGATCTGCACGGGCCGTCACACGCGAGACGCCAAACGCATCGGCCAGCTGTCCCACCTGCACAGACGTGTTTCTCTCCAACATGGAGAGAATGGCTACGCGGCGTTCCTCTGACGACATCCGTGGCATGAGCGCACCTCTCGCTTAGAGAAATATGCAGGAAATGTGTTTTCCTTTAGTTGCCTTAGAGACAAGCTAGCACATTTCTTTTTCTTTCCAATGACAATCTGCCGAATGTGCGGGTGATTTTCACCTGTCGCAAGAGTCCTGCGGCGCGCCATCCCACCTGCGTTTGCTTTCCGCTCACCCGCCGAAGCGCAGTGAGCATACTTCGCTTCTATCCACCTGACCTGCGCCGGAGCAATACAATGGCCCCAAGTTCAGTCGGTGCCGGCCCGGCCGGCAGGCGAAAGGAGAACCAAATGCTCGTCACCACCAAGGAGATGCTGCTCGACGCCCAGGCAGGACACTACGCCGTCGGCGCCTTCAACGTCGAGAGCCTTGAGTTCGTCATGGCCGTCATCAAGGCCGCCGAGGACAAGAAGAGCCCGGTCATCATGCAGACCACCCCGGGCACCGTCAAGTACGCCAACCTCGACTACTTCGCCGCCATGTGCAAGGTGGCCGCCGACGCCGCGAGCGTCCCCGTGGCCATCCACCTCGACCACGGCGACGGCTTCGACCGCTGCGTCCAGGCCATGCACGCCGGCTACACCTCCGTCATGATCGACGGCTCCCACGTGCCGTTCGAGGACAACATCGCGCTCACCGCCTCCGTGACCAAGGTCGCGGCGCCCCTGGGCATCCCCGTCGAGGCCGAGCTCGGCAAGGTCGGCGGCAAGGAGGACGACGGCCCGGCGGTCGAGGGCGAGAACCCCTACACCGACCCGGACGAGGCCGAGGAGTTTGTCGCGCGCACCGGCTGCGGCTCCCTCGCCGTCGGCGTGGGCACCGCCCACGGCGTCTACAAGGGCACCCCGCACATCGAGCAGGGCGTCCTGAAGGAGATCCGCTCCCGCCTCGAGATCCCGCTGGTGCTCCACGGCACCTCCGGCGTGCCCGACGACCAAGTCGCCGAGGCCATCCGCAACGGCATCTGCAAGGTCAACTACGCCACCGAGCTGCGCCAGGCCTTCACCAAGGGCTTCATGGGCTTCATGGCCGCCAACCCCGACTGCTTCGACCCGAAGAAGCCCAGCAAGCCCGGCATGCAGGAGATCTACGACGTCGTGGCCTCCCATATGGACAACCTCGGCTCCACCAACAAGGCCTAGGTGCCCGCGATGATCCTCACCGTCACCATGAACCCGTCGATCGACACGGCGTACCCGCTCGCGGGCGCCCTCAAGGTCGACGACGTGAACCGCGTCGAGCCAATCAAGACAGCGGGCGGCAAGGGGCTCAATGTCTCGCGCGTTCTCGGGCAGCTCGGCGACGATGTGCTCGCCACCGGCCTGCTGGGCGGCCGCATGGGCGACTTCATCGCCGACCGCCTCGACGAGTGCGGCGTTGCCCACGACTTCGCGCGCATCGCCGGCGAGAGCCGCGTCTGCATTGCGGTGCTCCACGAGGGCAACCAGACCGAGTTCCTCGAGGCGGGTCCCGTGGTCTCCACCGACGAACTCTCTGGCTTTGGGGAGAAGTTCCGCGCCCTTGCGACGCGCGCCGACGTCGTGACGATGTCGGGCAGCCTGCCGCGCGGCGTGGATGCAGGCTATTACGCCGAGCTCACGGGCATCGCCGCCGCCGCAGGGGCCAAGGTGCTCCTCGACACCTCGGGCGCCTCGCTTGACGCCGCGCTCGCGGCAAAGGCCAAGCCCTATCTCGTGAAACCCAACCTTGCCGAGCTCGGCGGACTCCTCGGGCGCGAGTTCTCGCCCGAGCGCCTGGGCGAGGTCCGAGACGCCGTCGCCTCCGACGAGCGCTTCTCCGGCGTCGAGTGGGTTGTCGTCTCGATGGGCGCGGCGGGCTCGGCGGCCTTCCACCAGGGCCGTGCCTGGCGCGTCCGCGCGCCGCGCATCGAGTGCGTGAACGCCACCGGCTCGGGCGACTCCACGATCGCGGGCTTCGCCCACGGCATCGCCGCCGGCGCCAAGCCCGCCGAGGTTCTGCGCCTGGGAAACACGTGTGGCACGCTGAACGCCATGGATCCCGCCACCGGCCACCTGCCGATGGACCGTTGGGACGATATTTTCTCTGCCGTCGAGGTTGACGAGCTCTAGCGTCACCTACATCGGGCGCCGTTATTAAGGGGCGGGCACCCACTGCTGAATTCAATTCCGCAGTAGGTGCCCGTCCTTATTTCATAACGTTTTAGCCGATAAACGGGAGCTAGGGGCAACACTCCACGACACGAGCAGCAGTTGATTCGGCAATCGCGCCGTCGGGATCGCGGTCGACGAAGACCATGTCGATCTCGTCGGGCCTCGCAAAACGCGTGTATGAGCGCCCCTCGATGACCTTGGAGGCATCCATGAGGACAATCTTGTTGCGTGCATGGGCGAGGAAGTTCTTCTTTACCTCGCAGGCGGAGGCAAGGTCGGTTAGAAACCCGAAGGCAGGATCGTAACCGTTTGCCCCGATGAAAACCTTGTCGAAGAGGATGTCCGATAGGCTCGAAGCGAGCATGTGCCCATAGAAGAACCCCTGCTCGCGCATAAGCGTGCCACCCGTCCCCACGAGATTAATGCGTTCAAACTCGAGCCTTCCCTGCTCCAAGACATGCCAGTCGTTGGTCACCACGGTGATGCCCACCTTGGCAGGGCGCGCGGCCAAGGCCCGGACCAGTTCATAGGTTGTCGAGCCACTGCCAATGAGAACCGTCTCGCCGTCAGCAACAAGCCGAGACGCCTCGTCCGCGATTGCGCGCTTCTCGCGCAGATGGCCCTTGGTGCGCTCGACGGGACTGGAGAACGCAAACTCCGAGACAAGCACCGCGCCGCCGTGCACGCGCCGCAGCAGGCCACGCGAGGCAAGGGCATCGAAGTCGCTGCGAACCGTGACGGTGGAGACTCCGAGTTCGCGCGCCACGTCCGAGATAAGGATGGGCGAGTTAGATTGCAGCATCTCGACGATGCGTCGCCGTCGCTCGGCGGCAAGCAGTTTAGCGGGCTCTTCCTGGGCCATGCTCGCCCCTCTCTCCCGTTGGCGACAGGATCTCCTGCGCGATGCCTGCAAACGCAGACGTTCTCTGTATTCTCCCCTTTCGAATCCCTACGTTTGTTTTCGCTTCGGCAAGCGGCAGTCCGAATCTGACAGTCGCTACTTCGTGACCTTGAGAACCCCCTGGCCGACGGCAACCTGTGACTCCGGCTCCACAGCCATTTCAGCGGAGGCGTAGTCGGCAGAGTTGGTGACGATAACGACGATGCGGTCGGGGTAGATGGTGCAGCACGTCGACGGCGACATTAGCCTTAATACCTGCTGACTTGGCCGGAGCGGTGGGAACGGACTTCTTTTTGGGAAGTCGAAGAGTCCCAATGCTCTTCTCTTTTACGTCACGTTGATTTTAAAGGCGCTCAACATCTGATCACGACTGTCCGTAAATCCCCTCAGCCCCCCGCACGGTCTAAGAAAAACAGGCCAGCCGCCTAAGCGACTGGCCTGCGTTCATTCATGGTGCCCCCGGGCCGATTCGAACGGCCGACACCCGCTTTAGGAGAGCGGTGCTCTATCCCCTGAGCTACGAAGGCATGAAACCACATTCTAGCACGGACTCACGCGGCCCGCGCAGAACTAGCAGCTACTTGCTCTTGCCCTTCTTGGCGGCGCGGGCCTCCTCGTCGGCAATGCGACGCTGGCGGTCGGCCTCAAAGAGCTCGGCGAGCTTCTTGTCGGTCATGCCCTGGATCTTGCGCTCCGCAGCCTTGCGGAACGGACGGCGCTTGACCAGGTCATACACAAAGCCACCGATGATGAACACATACGCGAGCACAAGGGACGCGATGGCGAGGATGCCCTGCATGGAGTCGGTGCTGCTGGCCTCGGCCGGGAAGGCGTAGGCCATGACGAGGCTCAGGATGGTCATGGCAAAGCCGATGCCCAGAAGGACCCACCAGACACGCTCGGTCCTCTTGTAGTCCGGGTTTGAGCGCAGCGCGATGTCGTACGCGCGGGTGCGGATGTCCTCCTCCTCGCGGCGGCGCTGCTTCTCGGCCTTCTTCTGCTCCTTGCTCATGGTGGCAAGGTTGGCCTTGGACTTGCCGGAGCCGGTGCGCACGGAGGCGCCGGCCTCGCTGACCGGCTTGGCGTTGGCGGCAGTGCGCTTGCCCAGGTTCATGGGATCGTAAGCGGGCTTGTCGCCGGCCTTCTTCTCCTCGGGCTTCTCCTTGGAGACGCTGCGGTCAGCAGCGACCCCCTTGGCCTCCTCGCGGGCGGCGTCGATGGTGCTACGCAGAGACATTTGACTCCTTCATGGGCGTGAACTCGGTACCGGTAATGATCTGGAACGCCTCCTGGTAGCGCTTGGAGGTTCACATCTGCGGGAGGAACAGTTTCGTCCAAGGTGGCAAAATCTTCCACCTGAAGCGG
>CAJMPT010000002.1 GCA_905215465.1 uncultured bacterium
ACGAGGGCCTGGACGGCACCGAGCTCGCCATCTCCGAGTCCCAGGAGCGCATGGCCGTGGCCCTGGCGCCCGAGGACGTGGAGGAGTTCATGTCCTACGCCCGCGAGGAGAACCTCGAGGCCACGGTCATAGCCACCGTCACCGAGGAGCCGCGCCTCAAGATGGTCTGGGACGGCGCCACCATCGTGGACGTCAGCCGAGAGTTCCTGGCCTCCAACGGCGCCCCCAAGTCCACCTCCGTCCACGTGGGCAAGCCCGAGGCCTACTCCCACACCTGGGCCGGCTCCACGCTTGCCGAGAAGCTCCACTCCCTCGTGACCGACCTCAACGTGGCCTCCAACAAGGGCCTCTCCGAGCGCTTTGACTCCACCATCGGCGCCGCCACGGTGCTCATGCCCTTCGGCGGAAAGACCCAGCTCACGCCTGCCATGGCCATGGCCGCCAAGCTGCCCGTGGACGGCGAGACCACCACGTGCTCCGGCATGGCATGGGGCTTCAACCCCTACCTCATGAGCGCCAACCAGTTCACCGGCGCCTACCTCTCCGTCGTTGAGTCCGTGAGCCGCCTGGTTGCCGCCGGCTTCGAGCACCGCGACTTCTACTTCACCTTCCAGGAGTACTTCGAGAAGCTCGGCTCCAACCCCAACCGCTGGGGCAAGCCGGCCGCCGCCGTGCTGGGCGCCCTTATGGCCCAGGTCGACCTCGGCATTGGCTCCATCGGCGGCAAGGACTCCATGTCCGGCTCCTTCGAGGACCTGGACGTACCGCCCACGCTGGTCTCCTTTGCCACCGGCCTGGGCAAGGTCGCCCGCGTGACCTCCCCGGAGCTCAAGGGTGCCGGCCACAAGGTGGTGGCTGTGGTCCCCGAGTACGAGGCCGACGGCATCACGCCCAAGGCGGAGTCCCTTCTCGCCGCGTTTGACGCCGTGGAGGCCCTGGTGGGCTCCGGCTCCGCGCTGGCCGTCTCTACCCCGGGCTATGGCTGCGCGGCCGAGGCCCTGTTCAAGATGTGCGTGGGCAACCAGCTGGGCCTGGACGTGGCGCCCACCTACGACGCGGACTCGCTCTTCTGTCCGGCCTATGGCAGCTTCATCGTGGAGCTTGCCGACGAGGCCGAGCTGCCGCAGGTGACGGACGGCGTCACGTGCGCGTTGCTGGGCATGACCACCGAGGCCTACGAGCTCGTGGCTGCCGGCCAGACCGTTGACCTGGCCGAGCTGCAGGAGACCTGGGAGGGCGCCATCGAGTCCGTCTTCCCGTACCGCGCAGGCGGCGAGAAGGTCAAGAAGGTCAGCTTTGACGTTGCGGCCCAGGGCGCTTCTCGCCCGGCACCAGCCATCCACGTGGCCAAGCCGCGCGTGGTGATTCCGGTCTTCCCGGGCACCAACTGCGAGTACGACACCGCCCGTGCCTTCGAGCGCGCCGGCGCCATTCCCTCCACGCTGGTCATCAACAACCTCACGCCGGAGGCCGTGGCCGAGAGCACCCACGAGCTGGTGCGCCGCATCCACGAGAGCCAGATCGTCATGCTGCCGGGCGGATTCTCGGGCGGAGACGAGCCCGACGGTTCGGCCAAGTTCATCACCGCGTTCTTCCGCGCACCCGAGGTCACCGAGGCCGTGCGCGACCTGCTGCAGGCCCGCGATGGCCTCATGCTGGGCATCTGCAACGGCTTCCAGGCCCTGATCAAGCTCGGCCTGGTGCCCTACGGAGACATCCGTCCCATGGACGAGACCTGTCCCACGCTGACCTTCAACACCATCGGCCGTCACCAGAGCCGCCTGGTGCGCACGCGCGTGGCGTCCAACCTGAGCCCGTGGCTCTCCAAGTGCAGCGTGGACGACGTGCACACCATTGCCATCAGCCACGGCGAGGGCCGCTTTGTTGCGTCTCCCGAGCTGGTTGAGCGCCTGGCGGCCGCCGGCCAGATTGCCACGCAGTACGTCGACGAGAACGGCGAGCCGGGGATGAGCCTGGACGTCAACCCCAACGGCTCCGTCCTGGCCGTCGAGGGCATCACCTCGCCCGACGGTCGCGTCCTGGGCAAGATGGGCCACACCGAGCGCAGCGGCGAGGGCCTGTACAAGAACGTCCCGGGCAACAAGTACCAACCGCTGATCGAGGGCGGAGTGAGTTACTTCACGGAGTAGAGCTACAGGCTGCAAGGTTTTAGCTGCAAGAGAGGCCCCTTCCGCCGTGCGCGGAGGGGGCCTTTGCCGTGGCGCCGGTGACAGTAGCGACGGCGCCGGGCTTCTCGGCTTACGTGCTTCTCGGCTTACGTGTATTGAAATATTGATACACGTAGCGGGGTTTTGCACAAAGGGGCCGTACATGTACGGGGGTTTCTCGCAAAACGGGCCTACGTGCATCAAGGTTTTAATACACGTAAGGCGAGACGGGCATTGGGCCGAAGACGCCCCGCCCACGGCGTCGTCAAAGTTACGCCTTGCAAAGATATGGGCAGGCGGCCGCGCGCGCCGGCCGCGGCCGCCCATAATCAGTCAGGCAGCACGACTAAGACAAGAGAACGGAAGGCAACCGCGTGACCAGCAAGACCGCAACCGATAAGCCCCAGGGCAACGCAAGCATCTTCTCCACCACGCCGGGGCTGTTGACCGCGTGCCTGGGGGCGTGCCTGTTGTGGGGCTCGGCGTTTCCGTGCATTAAGATCGGCTACGGGCTCTTTGGCATCGACGCCTCCGACGTGGCGTCCATCATCGCGTTTGCTGGCGCGCGCTTCCTCATCTCTGGCGCGCTGGTCATCGTGACCATGACCCTGGCGCGCCGGCGCCCCTACGTGCCCGCCCGAGCCGACTGTCCCTGCGCGGCAAAGCTCTCCGTGTTCCAGACCAGCCTCCAATACCTGCTGTTCTACGTGGGCCTTTCTCGCAGCGAGGGCGTGACCAGCTCAATTATCGAGGCCAGCAACACGTTCTTCATCGTGCTTCTGGCCGTCTACGCTTTCCGCACGGAGCGCATGACGGCGCGCAAGGCCCTGGGCTGCATCGTTGGCTTTGCGGGCGTGCTGCTGGTCAACCTCGGCGGCAGTGCCTCCGGCAGCATGAACTTCTCGCTGGACGGCGAGGGGCTGGTGTTTCTCTCCACCCTCTCCGCGGCTGTCTCCAGCAACCTCTCAAAGCGCTACTCCCGCGAGCACGACCCGGTGCTCGTCTCTGGCTGGCAGTTTGTGATCGGCGGCGCAACGCTGCTGGTGGCGGGCCTTGCCATGGGCGGACGCGTGGCGCCGGCAGACGCCGCCAACCCGCTCCCGGCGCTGGCGCTGCTGACCTACATGGGCTTCATCTCCGCGGCGGCCTACTCGTTGTGGTCCATGGCCCTGGCAGCCAACCCGGTTTCCCGCGTGGCGGTCTTTGGCTTCATGAACCCGGTCTTTGGCGTCGTGCTCTCCGCCCTTCTCCTCGGCGAAACCAGCGTGGTCAACCCCGTGCTGGCCGTGGCCGCCCTCGTGCTGGTCAGCATCGGCATCATCGTGGTCAACCGCGAAGGAGACAACAAAGCGGGGGCGAAGGCTGCCTGACCATGGCTTCATTGGCTTCTTTATGTACGGTCTTGACATGCATGCTTTTGCGCGGCTATCTTCCGGCGAGAAGAACTTCTCGTCGGCCGCTCCATTCTTTGCTCAGAAAATGCCGCATCGCAGGGCATTTGAACCTTTACTCGGGTATATTGTTCAAAGGTTCATCAGAGCGAGGAGGTGGCATGGGCGTCATCGCAAACAGGGGCATTTCGTCCCCCGGCATGCCCCTCTCGGCCCGCGTGTGGGTCCAGGTCTTTGTGAACGGCAAGGCGTATCCGCTGGCCGAGGCTTGGACGGCCCGCCTGAGGCAATGCGTTCTCACCGTGCTCTAGCAGCACGAACGCGCATTTTTCCCAGATCGGATTGGAACCACCATGAGCCTCAGCAACAACAGCAAGACCAACGCCACCGCCAAGCCCCTTGGCCGCCGCGCGCGTCGCACGCGCCAGGCCATCAAGGAGAGCTTTGCCTCCCTTGCCACCGGCCGTCCCCTTGAGGACCTCACCGTCAAGGAGGTCATGGGGCGCGCCGGAGTCAACCGCGCCACGTTCTACGCGCACTTCTCCAACATCGACGACCTGGAGCGCGCCATGGAGGTGGACGCCGCCGAGCGCACCATCGAGCGCGCGGAGCGCATGCGCGAGTCCGGCGAGCGCGGAGAAGGCGAGCTTCCCATGGTTCTTGCCTGCCTGCTTGACGACCGCGACGCCTGCCGGTGGCTCCTGGGCCCGCAGTCGCTCGGTGCCGGAAAGGCCGTTCTGGCCGGCCACCTGCACCAGCACTACTTGCAGCGAATCCTTGCCACGGAGGGCATGACCTCGCTGCGCGCCAACTGCCTATTTGACTATGCCTTTGACGGCGCCTTTGGCGTCCTTGTCCGCTGCCACGACCAGGGCGCGGACTCCCGCGAGACCCTCTCCACCCTCCGCGACCTGCTAACGGGGACGCTCTTGTTCGCCTGGTAAAAGGGACGCTCTTGGATGGGACGGGGACGCCACCGTCGCGCGGCGAGAAGCCCGTCTTGCCGATACCCCTGCCCAATGCCGTATCATCTCCCCTTAGACAACCGACACGAGTTTTGGGAGATCTTCTTGAAGCGTATCAAGCAACTGGGGCTGGGCTGCCTGTTCTGCCTGGCCATCGCCGTTCTCGCATGGATTCTGGGCAAGCGGGTCGAGGTGGTGGGCGGCCCCGTCTTTGGCATCCTCATCGGCATGTTGCTGGCCGTGGCAACGGGCGGCCGCGACACCTCCAGTCTGGCGCCCGGCGTCAAGTTCACGTCAAAGTACGTGCTTCAGGCGGCCGTCGTTGTGCTGGGCTTTGGCCTCAACCTGGGGCAGGTAGCCAAGGTTGGCGTCACGAGTCTGCCCGTCATCGCGTCAACCATCACCACCTCGCTTGTGGTTGCGTATGTGATGTGCCGTGCGCTCAAGGTGCCCGGACGGACGGCCACGCTCATCGGGGTGGGGTCCT
This sequence comes from uncultured bacterium, assembly GCA_905215465.1. GTDB lineage: Bacteria > Actinomycetota > Coriobacteriia > Coriobacteriales > Atopobiaceae > Paratractidigestivibacter. The sequence continues at coordinate 5,012 of CAJMPT010000002.1, forward strand.
CTATCTGCGGAGGCTCCGCCATTGCCGCCACGGCGCCCGTCATCAAGGCCGACGACGAGGAGGTGGCGCAGGCCATCTCGGTCATCTTCCTGTTCAACGTCATCGCCGCGCTCATCTTCCCCACGCTGGGAAGCATGCTGGGCCTCACCAACGAAGGCTTTGGCCTGTTTGCCGGCACCGCCGTCAACGATACGTCCTCGGTCACGGCGGCCGCCGCGGCCTGGGACGGCATGCACCCCGGCGCCAACACGCTGGACGCCGCGACCATCGTCAAGCTGACGCGAACCCTCGCAATCATCCCCATCACGCTCGGCCTGGCCTTTTGGCAGATGCGCCAGGAGCGGCGCTCCGGCGGAGAGGCCAGCAGCACGTTCAGCCTGCGCCGCGCCTTCCCCACCTTTGTGGCCCTCTTCGTGCTGGCAAGCATTGCCACGACGGTCCTGGCGCTTCCCGCCAGCGTGACCGCACCGCTCAAGGACCTCTCCAAGCTCCTGATCATCATGGCCATGAGCGCCGTCAGCTTCAACACCAACATCGTCAAGCTCGTGCGCACCGGCGGCAAGCCCATCGCCCTCGGCGCGTGCTGCTGGGTCGCCATCGCCCTGGTCAGCTTGGGCATGCAGCACGTCATTGGCATCTGGTAGCTCTGGCGAGAAGGGCTTCTCGCCGAGGGGTTTCTTGTCCGGGCGGCAGGGCTCTTCTCGCCGTGAACGCCTGGGGTTGCAAAACAGCCGTTCAGTGAATGCCTGAATTGAAGACAGGCGTTCACTGAACGGCTGAATTGCTATGGCAGGCGTTCACGGCGAGAAACGCAGCCCGGCGGCCACACGGCCCGGCGGCCACACGGCCGCAGGACCGCCTCCCCCTACAAATCCTGCTTGGTGAGGATCTCTTGGGGGATGAGGCCGCACTTCTGGATGATGGACGAGAAGTACGCGGCCTGTTCGTCGGTCAGGCCCTCCAGCATGGAGGAGAAGTCCTGGACCTCGACGTTCTCCTGCGTGGTGCGCTCGTTCTGGTCCGGGTCGGGCCAGCGCTCCATGGCGCGATCGAGCATGAGGCGGTAGGCCGGCATGAACGGCGTCACCTTGTAGCGGCCCTCGAGCATTGCTGTCAGGCGCTGCAGCAGGTTGAGGCCCGCGCGGTCGATGTCGCCCCAGTACAGGACCTCGACGGTCTCGGCACCTAGGGTCTCCAGCATGCCTGCCAGGCGGTTGTTCTCGATGACGGGGTTGCCGCCGCCGAGCACTACGCCGTGAACGCGCTCGCCCAGGATGAGGGAACGACCGTCCTCGTACATGAGGTCGCGCACGTCGAGCCAGGGGTCGAGGTTCTCGGTGACCAGGATCTTCATGTTCTTGCGGCGGCGCGGCACGTGGTAGAGCATGTCGGCCTTGGGCGTGAGGCGGTGGCCGATGAGGTCGTCGGCGCCCATGGCGCGCAGAAGCTTGTGGCCGTCTGAGCCGTACTCAAAGAACTTCTCGTTGCCGCCCATCTTGTAGGCCAGCTGGCGGCGCGTGAGGTCGCCGGGAAGCTCGCCCTTCTGCAGCGCCACGTCAATGCCGCGCAGCTCGCGCTCGTAGAGGGTAAAGGCGCCGGGGTGCGAGAGCAGCCAGCCGTTCATCCAGAGCCTGGGGTCAAGCTGCACGATCTGCTCGCGCAGGGCGGTCTCGGACTCGCCACCGCGGCGGACATACGGCACGTCGGAGAGACTGTCGCCGCGCGGACGACGCTCCAGGCCGCGACGGCCGCGACCACGAACGCGGGCGCGCCCGCCGGACCTTCCGTCCGTGCGAGCCTCCTCGGCAGGGGCGTCGGCGGGCGCAACGGTGGCGTCCTCGACAACGGGAGCGTCCTCGGCAACGGCCTCGGCCGTCGCGGCAGCCTCAACCTCAGGCGTCGCCTCGGCCGCATCGCCCTTCTCGGCGAGAAGTGCCTCTGCCTGCAGCTCGTTGGCCACGGCGCCGGCCTCGGCCTCCACGGCGTCGGACTCCTTGGCCAGAAACTCCTCGGCGGCGGCGCCCTTCACCACGATGTCCTCAACGGGCTTCTTGGTCCTGCGACGACGCGTGCGCTTCTTGGGAGCCTCCTTGGCGGGCGCGGAAGCCTGGTCGGGGGCGGCGGCACCGGCTGCGTCGGCAGCGGACCCAGAGACGGCCTCAGGCTCGCTGGCAGCCGCAGCGGCGGCCTCGGGCAGCGCTGGGGCCTCCTTGGCAGCCGGTAGCGCGGCCTTCTGGGCGCCGGCAGCCTTCGCGGCGGACTTCTCATCGCCGGCATCCTTCGCAGACTTCCGCGCCTTCGCGGGCTTCGCGGCGGTGCCGGCGGGCTTCTCGTCGCCGCTGGCCTTCGCGGACTTCTCGGCCTTCTCCGCAGCCTCGGCCTTTGCCTTGGCGCGGGCGGCGCGGGCTCCTCTGCCGGGCCTGACGGACTTCTTCTTGGCCTCGGCCTCCGGCTCCGGCTCAGCGGCAACCTCAGCCTCGGCGGCCGGCGCGGCCTCGGCAGCCGCGGCGTCCCCCGCAGCCTCCGCGGCGTCCCCCGCAGCCTCCAGCTCCGCGACCTTCTTCCTGCGCGTCCTGCGCCTGCGGGCCGGCTTCTTCTCGGCCGGCGGCTCCTCGGCGGCAGCGCCGTCCTTCTCGCCGGTCGCACCGCCGTCCGAAGCGCCCTCCGCCGAGGCGGAGGCAGCCTCGCCAGAGGTCCCCGCCTCCTCGCCCAGGCCCTCGGGCACGCGCAGGGTGAAAGCCTCGCCGTCGCCCTCGGCGTCCACAGCGGGCACGCGGTCGAGCACCTTGGCCTTGGCCACCTCGATGAGCGCGCTCTGGTACTCGCCGAACTTCTCGGTCGCACGCTCGAGGTCGGCGTCGGTAATCTGCTCGCCCTTCACGCGCACGAGCGCGGAGGCCAGGCTGCCGGCAAAGCTGCGCTGGGCCGCCGGAAGGGCATGGCACAGCACGTCAGTTATGTAATTGATACTCTCTCGCTCTTGCAAGCTGAGCTTTCTTGCCATGTGGGGCACACCTTTCAAACATCAGAACTCAAGGTCAAAACCTCAGACCAACATACAAGGGCAGCCCGGCGCCCCGCAGGCCAGGCCACCTCCTCGACGAGAAGCGCTTCTCGCCGGCAGGCCCTATGCCAGGGCCCTCTCCAACGCGTCAAGCAGCTCGCGGCCACGGGCGTCGTGCGCAACCAGGCGAACCTCGCGCGCCGGCTCCTGGCCAGGCTCGGCCTCGTCGTCCAAGCGCGTCACAAAGACGTCCATGCGCTGCGGGCCGATCTGGTCCGCAAACTGCTCTCCCCACTCGATGGAGCACACGCCGTCCGCGCCAAGCACGTCAAACAGGCCGGTGTCCTCCAGCTGGTCGGGATCGTCAAGACGGTAGAGGTCAAAGTGGTAGAGCGGCAGACGCCCGTCCTCATAGACCATCTCAATGGTGAAGGTGGGGCTCGTCACGTCATCCGTGATGCCCAGGCCGGCAGCCATGCCCTTGGTGAGCTGCGTCTTTCCGGCGCCCAGGTCACCCGTCAGCACCAGCACGTCACCCTCGGCAAGGCACTCGCCCAGAGCGCGGCCCACGGCCACCGTCTGGGGCTGGGAGCACGTCACCACGCTCAGCTCGTCCTCGCTGGTGCGGCGCGGCTGGGCCAGGCCCTCGCGGCCGGCGTCTTGGCAGCTCATCTGGTCACTCATGTGCGTCCTCCTTGGCGGGATGCTCCTTCAGCCAGTTGCCCACGAGGGTCAGGTCCTCGATGAGCAGCGGCTCCCACTCCTGGTGATAGAGGCAGGCGGCCGGGTGAAACGTCGGGCACACCACAAAGTGGCCGGTCTGGTGCAGTCGCCCACGCAGGCTCATGACGCCGGCGCCGGTGCGCAGCACAAACTGCGACGCAAAGTTTCCCAGGCAGACGATGACGTCAGGCCAGATGCTCCTGATCTGCTCGCGCAGGAAGGGAGAGCACGCCTGGATCTCCTCGGGTCGGGGATTGCGGTTTGACGGCGGGCGGCACTTGATGACGTTGGCAATGTAGACCTCCTGGCGCGTGAGGCCTGCGTAGGCGAGAAGCTCGTCCAGCTTGTGGCCGGCGGCCCCCACGAAGGGCTCCCCTTGAAGGTCCTCGTTGCGACCGGGCCCCTCCCCCACGAACATGACGCGGGCATGCGGGTTGCCCACGCCGAACACGAGGTTGGTGCGCGTCTGGCCGAGGGGACACAGCTGGCAGTTGCCCATCAGGTCACGAATCTCCTGGAGCGAGACCTCGCGGGGCCCCTGGTGCTCGTGGCCCGGAACGTGCATCACCGACATGCGTCCACCTCCCCCGGCCTAGGTGTAGATCTTCTGCAGGCGCATGCCAAAGTCGCAGACCACCTCGTAGTTGATGGTGCGACGCTGGGCGGCCATCTCGTCGGCGGTGATACGCTCGTCTCCGTCGGAGCCAATGAGCGTGACCACGTCGCCGACCTCCACGGGGCCCGTGGGCTTGTAGCTGCGCGTGCTGTTGACGTCCACCGCGAGCATGAACTGGTCCATGCAGATGTTGCCCACCTGACGGGCACGCCTGCCGTTGACCAGGACGTCCATGTTGTTGGAGAGCTCGCGGGCCAGGCCGTCCGCGTAGCCCACCGGAACGGTGGCGATCTGGATGTTCTGCTTGGGCACGCGGTAGGTCATGCCGTAGCCCACACCGTCACCCACCTGCGGATACACCACGCGCGTCACGCGGCCGCGCACGCTCATGACCGGCTCCAGCTCAATGCGGGGGACGGTGGTCTCCGCGGGCTGCAGGCCGTAGAGGCCAATGCCCACGCGGCACATGTCGTAGTGGCACTCCGGGTGGAGCACCGTGCCGGGCGTGTTGTCGCAGTGCACGAGGCCCGTGGAGAGGCCCGCGCCGCGCAGGGCCGCAACCGCCTCGTTGAAGCGGTTGAGCTGCAGGGCAAAGTCCCAGTCGTCCAGGACGTCGGCCGTGGCAAAGTGCGTGAACGTGCCGGCGCACTCAAGGCCGCGGTGGAAGTCTATGGTGCGGCGGAGCTCCACCACGTCCTGCCTGCGCACGCCGATGCGCGTCATGCCCGTGTCGATGGCCAGGTGGTAGCCGGCCACCTTGTCCTGCGCCGCGGCGGCCTCGCCCAGCGCCAGGGCAAAGTCGGCCGTGTAGACGGAGGGCATGAGGTCGTACTCCACGAGCGTGCTCACGCACTCCACGGGCGGCTCGGAGAGGATGAGGATGGGCAGCTGGACGCCGGCCTGGCGGAGCGCCACGCCCTCCTCCACCGTGGCCACCGCAAGCTGGCTTGCGCCGGCCTGCTGCATGGTCTTGACGCACTGGATGGCACCGTGGCCGTAGGCGTCCGCCTTGACCACGCACATCATCTGGACGCCACGCTCCAGCTGGCGCTTGAACGCCTGCGTGTTGCGCCTCAGCGCGGACAGGTTGACCTCAACCCACGACCAACGCGTGTCCGGGCACTTGACCTTGTCCATGTCCTTCTCCCTCCTGCTGCCCAGACAGACTACGCCTGTTGGCTCTCGGACGCATCCTCGAGGCCGGCCAGGGCCGCGCGCTCCTCGATGGCGTCGGCCGCAAGGCCGATGGAGTCGATGAGGTCGCACGCCATGACGCCGCGAGAGCCCAGGCGCTCGGCGGCGACGGTGCCCGCGTAGCCGTGGATCTCGCACACGAGGGCGGCCATGAGCGGCAGGTTCTCGGACTGGCCGCCCACCTGCGCCAGGTAGGAGGCCATCATGCCGGAGAGCACGTCTCCGGAGCCTGCCGTGGCAAGCGCCGCGGGGCCGGGCTTGGGAAGCACCGCCTGGTCGACGCTCACGCAGCCCGTGGCAGAGCCCTTGGAGGCCACCACGATCTCGGAGCCGCCATCGCCCCAGACAATCTGACGGGCGCAGTCAAGCTGCTCGGAGAGGGACGCGGGCGGAACCTCCGCGCGCCCGGCCAAGCGGCCGAGCTCACCGCGGTGGGGCGTCAGGATGAGCGGCGCGTCCCTGCGGGTGAACTCAGGGAAGTCAAAGAGTCTTCCCTCCGTCAGGCGAGAAAGGCAGTTCAGGCCGTCGGCGTCAATGACCAGCGGCGCCTCGCTGCGCAGAAGTGCGCTCACCACGGCCACGGTGCCGCCGGAGACGCGCATGCCCGGGCCCACCAGGACGGCAGACGCGCTCCTGGCCATCTTTGCCACGCGCTCGGCGGCGTCCGCGGTGAGGACGCCCTCCACGTCGCAGGGCAGGCCCACGACGGGAATCTCAAGCAGGTGGGTCTGGCACACCGGCGCGATGGCCTGCGGAACGGCCAGCGTGACGTAGCCGGCGCCCATGCGCGCGGCGGCGCGGGCGGCCATGACCGGGGCGCCCGGGAAGCGAGAGGAGCCTCCCACCACGAGCACGGAGCCGCGGGTGAACTTGTCCACGGAGGCGCTGGTCTCGACCATGACGTCACGGTAGTCCGCGAGGTCTGTGCGCCAGGCCACGGGGTCGGCCTCAACGCAGAGACGCTCGGTCTGCTCGGCCAGCGGGGCCACCACGATGGCACCGCAGACGTCGCGGCCGTCGTCGGCCAGAAGGCCCGGCTTCAGGGCCAGCATGGTCACGGTGAGGTCGGCCACCACGCAGGCGCTGCCGGCATGGCCGGTCTGGGCGGAGAGGCCGCTGGGGACGTCCACGGAGACCACACGGCAGCCGGAGGCGTTCACGCACTCGATCCAGATGTCAAAGGGGGCGCGCACTTCTCCGTGAAAGCCCGTGCCCAGCATGCAGTCCAGAACCACGTCGGCCTCGTCCAGGACCTCGTCCAGCTCGTCGCGAGAAGGGCCCACGATCACGGGCACGCCCGCCTTGACGGCGGCCTGGGCCACCTGGCGCGCGAGGTCGCCGGAGATCTGGTCGGGGTCCATGGGGCAGACGGCCTGGACCTTGAGGCCGCGGGCTAGCAGGGCCTCGGCGGCAACCCAGCCATCGCCGCCGTTGTTGCCAAGACCGCAGAGCACGGCGACGCTCTTGGCGCCCTCCAGCTCCAGAACCTCCTGGGCGGCGGCGTAGCCGGCACGGTGCATAAGCTCGGAAACGCTCACGCCCACGCGGGTGAGCTCGACCTCGACGCGCTTGATGTCCTCGACGTTCAGAACAGGCTGCATCTTCTACTCCTTTGGTGCGGCGTCCGCGGGAGGCTCCTGGGCATCCCCGAACGCGAGTGTTGTCTGCTGGTCGGCGGCCGCGCGGGAGGCTGCCGCAAGCTGCCCGGACTCATGGGCGCGGTCCAGCTCGTCGAGCACGGACTTGGCCTGCCGGAAGGACGTGGCCATCTCGCGCTCCGCGTTGGCACGGGCGTCGGGCTGCGGGCGGACCTCGTCGGTCACCGCCACGGCGTTTGCCACGGCCACGTCACGCGTGTAGGAGATGGAAAGCGCGATCTCCCTCACGCCCTGCTCGGCGGCAATGGCGGCGGCGCGACCAGAGAGGGCCGCCTTGGGCCTTCCGGTGGCGTCCGTGGCCACGCTCACGTCATGCAGGCCCACGCCCTCGGCAAAGCCGCAGCCCAGGGCCTTGAGAACGGCCTCGCGGGCGGCAAAGCGGGCGGCATAGTGCTCCGCGGGGCGGGCGCAGCGCTCGCAGTAGGTGCGCTCCTCGTCGGTGAAGACGCGGCGCAGGAAGTTGGGCCTGCGCCTCATGACGCGCTCCATGCGCGCGATCTCAAGCATGTCGACGCCAATGCCCGCCAACGCCATGCGCTTCTTGCCTCCCGGAAGGTCCCAAACGGAAGGGCCGCCCCGACGGCCATCTGGGCGTCGGGGCGGCTCCCGCAACGTAAGCCAGTCTTTGATTGTACCGTGTGCGGCTACTCCACCGTGACGGACTTGGCAAGGTTGCGCGGCTTGTCCACGTCACAGCCACGCGTGCGCGCCACATAGCGCGCCAGGATCTGCAGGTGCACCACGGCCACAATGGGGACGAGAAGCTCGTCTGCCACGGGCGGGATCCACAGCACGTGCTCGCAGAGGGACGCCACGGACTCGTCGCCGTCGGTGGCCACGGCCACGCAGACGGCGCCACGGGCGTTGACCTCCTGGATGTTGGAGACGGTCTTGTCGTGCACGCGGTCTGCCGGGACGATGGCCACCACGGGAAAGCCCGGCTCAAGAAGGGCGATGGGGCCGTGCTTCATCTCGCCGGCCGGGTAGGCCTCGGCGTGCAGGTAGCTGATCTCCTTGAGCTTGAGGGCGCCCTCGTAGGCGGTGGTGGCGTTGACGCCGCGGCCCAGGAAGAGCGCGGAGGTGGCGCTGCGGAAGACCGCCGCGGCCTGCTTGTCCTGCCAGGAGCGGGAGATGACCTCGCGGATGGCATCGGGGATGGCCTTGAGGTCCTGGTAGTGGGCCGCGACCTCCTCGGCGCTCATGGCGCCGTGGCTCTGGGCCAGGCGCAGGGCAAAGAGGGCGCAGGCCACCATCTGAGCCGTGTAGGCCTTGGTGGAGGCCACGCAGACCTCGGGTCCGGCCTGGACGTAGAGGACGCCGTCGGACTCGCGGGCGGCGGTGGAGCCCAGGACGTTGGTGACGGCAAAGACCTTGGCGCCCATCTCGCGCATCTTGCGGGCGGCGGCCAGCGTGTCGGCCGTCTCGCCGGACTGCGTGATGACAACGCACAGGGTGTGGTCGGTCACCAGGACGTCCCGCTCGTAATTGAACTCGGAGGCGTAGTCGCAGATGACGGGGACCTTGGCCCAGGTCTGGATGAGCGTGCGGGCAATGAGGCCCACGTGGTAGGAGGTGCCGCAGGCGATGAGGTAGATGCGGTCGACGGCGGCCAGCTCCTCCTCGGTCATCTTGAGCTCGTCCAGCAGGATGCCCTTCTCGCCAAGGCGGCCGGAGAGTAGGCGCTCGATGGCCTCGGGCTGCTCGGCGATCTCCTTGGCCATGAAGTCGGCGTAGCCGCCCAGGGTTGCCGCGGAGGCGTCCCAGTCGATGTCGATGGCGGAGGGCTCGGCCACGGGCAGGCCCTCGGAGTCAAAGACCTCGACCTCGCCGGTCTGGGAGAGACGGCCAAACTGGCCGTTCTCGAGCTGGATGACGTGGGAGGTCACGCTGGCAAGCGGCGTGACGTCGGAGGCGCAGTAGGCTCCGTCGGCCGTGGAGGCCACCACGAGCGGACTGCCGTTGCGGGCGACCACGATCTGCCCGGGGACGTCGGCGCAGACCGCGGCGATGGCCCAGGAGCCCTCCAGACGGCGGCAGGCGTTGCGCACGGCGGTCAGCAGGTCTCCCTTGGCGGGACCGGCCCAGGCGTCCTCGATGAGGTGGGCGATGACCTCCGAGTCCGTGTCGCTGGCAAACTCGTGGCCGTTGCGCGAGAGGTAGCTGCGCAGCTCGCGGTAGTTCTCGATGATGCCGTTGTGGACGATGGCGATGCGCCCGGAGCAGTCGCGGTGCGGGTGGGCGTTCTTGTCGGTGGGGGCGCCGTGGGTGGCCCAGCGGGTGTGGGCGATGCCCGTGGTGCCCACCGGGTTGGCCGTCTTGCAGCGCTCCTCGAGCACGGCCACGCGGCCGGCGCACTTGACGCCGTGGAGCTCGCCGTCGGTGGAGAGGACCTCCACGCCGGCGGAGTCGTACCCGCGGTACTCAAGCGTCTTCAGGCCCTCTACCAGGAAGTTCACGGCCTGGTTCTTGCCGGTGTAGCCAACGATTCCGCACATGGGGGACGTCCCTTCTTATGCGGTGCAAACTGGTGTGCACCACTGGTATCTGCTTTTTAATACCAGTCGATAATAGCATTTTCGACTGGTATTGCAATTCAGACCCACTAATGTCCGCCCTATGCACACATGACCTGCAGACGGCCCGACAGCCCCACCTCGCGGCACAAAAAAGCCCGCACGGCGAGAAGACCGTGCGGGCCCAAGGGTCACGCTCAGAGCTTGCGGACGCCCACGCTACGCCTTGAAGGGCGCCAGGGCCTCCAGGACGATGGCGTTGGCGTTGGCGCAGAGGCGCTCGTCGGGGGCTTCGGCCAGGACGCGGACGAGAGGCTCGGTGCCGGAGGCGCGCACCAGCACGCGACCGTTGCCCTCCAGGTACTTCTCGGCCTTCTCCACGGCGGCCTTGACCTCGGCGGACTCCATGGCGGCGTCCTTGTCGGTTACGCGAACGTTGTCGAGTTGCTGGGGGTAGAGGGTGACGGGGCGGGTGAGCTCGGAGAGCTTCTCGCGCTCGGCGCGCAGGACCTCCATGATGCGCAGAGAGGTCATGATGCCGTCGCCGGTCTTCTCAAGGTCACCAAAGATGATGTGACCGGACTGCTCGCCGCCTAGGGTGTAGCCGTTCTGGCGCATGCAGGCGTAGACGTTCTTGTCGCCCACGGCGGTCTTCTCGTAGGAGATGCCAGCGGCTTCAAGGGCGCGGAAGAAGCCGAAGTTGGACATGACGGTGGGAACGACGGTCTGCTTGGCAAGGCGGCCGTGCTTGGCCATGTAGCAGCTGCAGACGTAGAGGATGAGGTCGCCATCCACCACGTGGCCGCGCTCGTCGACAGCAAGGCAGCGGTCGGCGTCGCCGTCGTAGGCAAAGCCCACGTCAAGGCCGTTCTGCACCACAAAGCGCTGAAGCTGATCGATGTGGGTGCTGCCGCAGTCCACGTTGATGTTGAAGCCGTTGGGGGCGTTGTTGATCACGTGGGTCTCGGCGCCCAGGGCGTCAAAGACCGGACGGGCCACGGAAGAAGCGGAGCCGTTGGCGCAGTCCAGGCCAATCTTCAGGCCCTGCAGGCTGAAGCCGCAGGAGGCAATGAGGTGACTGATGTAGCGGTTGCGGCCCTGCATGTAGTCTACGGTGCAGCCAATGGCGTCGCCGGTGGCCAGGGGAACCTCGGTCTTGCCGTCGATGTAGTCCTCGATGAGCTCGAGGACGTCCTCGTCCATCTTGAAGCCCTCGCGGTTGACCAGCTTGATGCCGTTGTCGGTGTAGGGATTGTGGGAGGCGGTAATCATGACGCCGCAGTCAAACGCGCCGTCCACGACCTCAAAGGAGACGCCGGGGGTAGGGATGACGTGGAGCATGTAGGCGTCCGCGCCAGAGGCAACCAGGCCGCTCACCAAGGCGCTCTCAAACATGTAGCTGGAACGGCGGGTGTCCTTGCCCAGAATGACGCGGGCCTTCTTGGCCTGGCGGGCGCCATAGTACCAGCCCACAAAGCGGCCGATCTTGTAGGCGTGCTCCACGTCAAGACCCTCATTGGCGCGGCCGCGGAAGCCGTCGGTGCCAAAGTACTTCATTGCTCGCTCCTCTCGTCTGACGGCGACAAGTGCCCGCCGCCTCATAGAAAAAGGGAGCCCGTCGAAAATCGACAGGCCCCCTGAAGTCCAAGTAGTGCCTCGAAGGCCTAGCGCTTGGAGAACTGCGGACGCTTACGAGCCTTCTTGAGACCGTACTTCTTACGCTCGACGGCACGGGCGTCGCGGGTAAGGAAGCCAGCCTTCTTGAGGTCGGCACGGTACTCGCCAGCCTCGAGGAGGGCGCGGGAGATGCCCAGGCGGCAGGCGCCGGACTGGCCGTTGATGCCGCCGCCATCGCAGTTGGCGAGGACGTCAAAGCAATCAGCGGTCTCGGTCAGGCGGAGCGGGGCAAGGGCGTTGTCCACGAGCTGCTGACGACCAAAGTAGTTGAGGGCGTCGCGGCCGTTGACGATGAACTTGCCGGTGCCGGGGACGAGGCGGACGCGGGCGACAGCCTCCTTGCGGCGGCCAGTGCCCCAGTAGACAGCGGTGGTGTTCTCAGCCATCGTTAGGCCCTCCAATCAATCTGCGTGGGGTTCTGGGCGGCGTGCGGGTGCTCGGGGCCAGCGTAGACCTTGAGCTTCATGCCCTGGGCGCGGCCGAGGGTGGTCTTGGGAAGCATGCCCTTGACGGCGTGCTCGATGACGCGCTCGGGGTGCTTGGCCATAGCCTCGCGGAAGCTCTCGAACTTCAGGCCACCGAGGTAGCCGGAGTAACGCCAGTAGCGCTTCTGGTCAGCCTTGTTGCCGGTCAGGACAACCTTGTCAGCGTTGACGATGACCACGAAGTCACCGGTGTCAGCGTTGGGGGTGTACTGCGGCTTGTTCTTGCCACGAAGGATCATGGCAGCCTTGGTGGCAAGACGGCCGAGGGTAGCGCCCTCAGCGTCGATGAGCACCCAGTTGCGCTCGACCTCGCCGGCCTTGGCGTAACGAGTCGACTTCTTCACTTGACTCCTCCTACATAACTACGTGTTCTGGCAGTTCCTGGACGAACCGCCAGGATGCTTTCTGTTCAGAGATTACGGGGCTCTGTGTGCAAAAGCTTGTCGATTATACGACATACCAGCAGCTTCTGGCACATGAATTTGCCTTCACAAAGCGGACACGTAGCCGGCGAGAAGGGCGCGGGACGGCCCTACTCCTCGGGGTGGAGGAAAGCGTCGACCTCGGCCAGACGAGCCTCCGCCTGCCGGCGGCCCTGCAGGTAGAGGTCGAGCAGCGGCGCGCCCTCATGCTCCATGACGCCCACAGTGACGGGCTTCTCGGGAGCTATGACCAGGCAGCGCCCTGAGGCCTCGAGCTCCCAGAGCTGCTGGCGGCAGGCGTTGTAGCGCTCCGCGCGGCTGCGCAGGGCGTCGATGTAGTACGGGAAGCTGTCGTAGCGGTGGGAGCGCAGAACCATCTGCTCCGTGGTGCCGCGCTTGACGAAGTCGCGGTCCTGGGTGACCACCACGAGGGCGCGGCTCGCAGGAACGTGACCCTCCACGGCGCGCGAGCCCTCAAGGCCCAGGGCCACGCCAAAGGGGATGGCGTCGGTGGTGCCGCCATCAAGGTAGCGGTGGCCGTCGATGTCCACGATGTTGGAGACGCCAGGCAGAGAGGCCGAGGCGCGGACCTTCTGCGCATCCTCGGGCATGTGGCAAACGGGCAGGTAGCCGGCCGTGCCGAAGGTGACGTCGGAGGCCACGGCCCACATGGGCAAGGGGTTCTCCTCAAAGGCCCGGTTGTCGCAGGGATCAAGCTTGTTCTGCACGTGGTCGTAGACAAACTCGCCGCCGGTCATGTCTCCGGTCTTGGCGAAGGAGAGGAAGCTCATGAAGCGCTTGTCATCGCGGAAGGCAAGCATGACGCGCATGGTGCGGCCGATCTGCCCGCTCTTGAAGCTCACGGCGTTCATGGCGCCGGCGGAGGTGCCCCAGACGCTCTGGAAGTCGGTGAGGCCGCGCTCCAGGAGGACGTCGAGCACGCCGGCGGTGAACATGCCGCGGAAGCCGCCGCCCTCCAGGACGAGTGCGGGTGCCGTGGGCTGAGAGCTCTGATTGGTGTCAGGCATGCGTCCCTCCTGGGTCCTTTGGGTTCTTCTGCGAGGTTATACCCATCACGCGACGGGCGGCGGACAAAAAACGGCCGGGCGCACGGGGCGTCCGGCCGCGGAGCGTACATGGTGGAGCTTATGAGAAAAACGGCGAACTCCACCAGTACCGCCAACCGCGCGGCTATCCAGCTTGATACTTGCATCGTTAGAGTATCGAAAAACTGGTTTGTTGTCGTTGGCACGTGTCAAAAATAGCAATTTCTGGTGTTTGCAAAACACCAGATGGGCGGCTTGCTGTAAGCCCGTCTAACGCCAGAAAGCGGGGCACCCCTTGTCAGGGTACCCCGCTTGAACACTAATAAGAAAGCTTCTGGCCGGGGTAGATCGTATAAGGTGCCCCAATGCCGTTCTTGCTTGCGATGGTGCGCCAGTCGATACCGAGCGAAGCGCCAATCTCGCTGAGCGTGTCGCCGCTCTTGACGGTGTAGACGCGCGCAGTGCCAACGCCCGCCCTCTGGTTGACGATTGCCTGAACCTCGCTGAAGCGGTCGCCCAGAACGTCGCTGCGCGTCGGAACAACACCGAACATTCCGCGCTCCACATCGTCTGCGAGCTGAGAAGCGGAAGCGCCATCAATGTAGTTGATGAGGTCTTGCACCTCTTGGTAGCGGTCGCCGAGCTTTTCGCGGCGCTCATCGTCAACGCCATACTCGCCGCGCATGACAGCAGCAGCGAGGTCAAGCGTCGTGCCCTCCGGCGAAGGCTCGGCGACCTCTGCGGGCGGAACGTCGGGCGCTGCCGCGCCGGACGGGTTGGCAAACTTGCCCCACGCTTCGCGCGTCATATAGGCGATATCGAGATCAAGCGGCGCATTGAAACCATCGAGACGGCCATTCGACGTGTACTGGTGGATTGCGCAGCTACCCCAAGCGCCGAATCCGCCATCGGGAAGCCACGGCGAAGACTGGTAGCCGGTGCGGTTGTTGTTGGCGTACTGCGCAACCCAGAGCGCGTGATTCGGCGCAATCTTCGACCAATCCTCTTCGGTGCAAACACTACGGCTCATATAGACGATGCAGCGAACGCCGGTCTGATCGTAGACGTAATCGAGGAACTGCTTTGCCTTGTCGGTTCCGATGCGCCCGTACATCTCATAATCGAGAACGGGAATGCCGTTGCCGAAGTAGTTACGGCAGCTTGCGACGAAGTGCTTAGCCTGAGCGATGGGGTCTTCTCCATTCATGAAGTGATAGAAGCCCCAGAGCTTGCCGAGCTTGATAGCCTGCTGAATCCACGGGTCGCAGGTGTTGTGAACGATGGTGGTTCCCTCGGTCGCCTTGCAGATAACGAAATCGCAAGGCACCTGCGCGAGGTCAAGCCCTCGCTGGTAGTTAGAAATATCAATGCCGTTGAGTGCCATAGAAGCCCCCTCTGATGCAGTAGAAGTAACTGAAATCGACCTGCTCTAGCTCTTCGAGCGTGAACGCGCGCGCAGAGTTCCCGGCGCTCGCCGGGTCGCGTATCCAGTAGCCGTCATCGTCTGCGCGCCAGATCAGCACGACATGCCCGCCGTAGTCTCTATCGCCGAGCGTTCCGCTCATGCCCGCGAAGGCAAGCCACCCGTCAGACACGTTCTGCAAGACGGGTGCGAGATCGTAAGAAATCGGCGTGCTCTCGATGCCGTATTCCGGGTAATGCTCGGCAATCCACGCGCAGAACTTGCCGGGGTCGTTAACGCCATCGGTAAGGCACGTGTCACCCACGAACGATGCGAGCGTGAGCGGCGTAATGTCCTGAAGCGTCATGTATTTGACAGCCATAGCGGCGCATGTAAGACCGCAGCCGTGGTCGCCGATGGTGCCGCCCGCATATGGTATGTAGTCCCATTGCGGGTCGGTCTGAAGCCATATCGGCATGCTGTTACCCTCGGCAATCGGCCTATCGGAAACGATTGCTAGGCGGTCTTCCTCAGCCGCCGCGTAACCCTCTTCGCGCGCTTCAGCGAGCGCGCCCGCGTCGCTCTCGATATGACCGACGATGAGCCAGCCGCAGAAGAGCATTGACGCGAGCGCGCCGGAAAGCACGAGGGCGACAGCCTTTAGCCTACTCATCGCGCTTCGGCTCGGTGTAGGTGAGCGCTTGCGCGGAATCGCCAACGCCCGCCGTGGTCGGGTCGGTCACGATGCCTAGAATCGCGAGCACGGCGAAAAGCGCGTTGATGATCGCGGCCAACTGCTCGTTCAGAACTCCAAAGTTCCACTGGTAGCCGAACGGCGCGGCGACCACCTGCACGAGCAGCAGGACGGCGGGAATGAGCGTCAGCCAAAAAGTCTTGTTCTTGATGCGTGCGGTGAAGTTAATCATTTCAGCTCTCCTTTTCATAGATGAGGTCTACGCGGTCGTAGATGTGATCGACCTTGTTTGCCATGTCGTGCGAGTGCTCGCGCGATTCCCTGATTTCGTCGTGCAGCGCTGCCGTGGATGCCCTGAGAGATTCCATAGCGGCTTGCAGCCCTTCCGAAATGTTGTTGCTTCGCTCCATCTGCGCAGCGATACGGCCTTCCATTTCCGAGCGCTCGCGGTCGCGCTGCGCGCGCTCGTTGAGTTCGTCGCGCTTGCGCTCTTCGCGCTTCAGCTCTAGCTCTGCCTGTCGCGCTGCGTTTCGCTCTTCAAGCTCCGCCTTGCGCTCGTTGTTGCGCTGGTACTCGTTAAGCAACTGCTTTGCGAGGATTCCGAAGCCGATAGCAACGAGGAACGCGAAGAACCATTCGGCACCGAAGGCCGCTGCATGGTCTAAAACGCTTTCCGCCACGTCAGCCCTCCGTCACCTCTCGCCAGACGGTTTCGGTTCCGACAGCCCCCGGCTCCCAGACGTTGTTAGCAACGAGGGATTCCCAGACCTTGCCGTTATGGCGCACGACAGCGCCCTTCGGGTAAGGGTTCTCGTTGCTCGGCGGCACCCACTCGGGAATGCTCGACGGGTCATCACCGCCACTTGCATACTCAACGACCTTCGCCCAAAGGCTCGGAGCTGCCGTGGGCGACCAATCGGGCTGCGACGTGTGCGCCTGAAGGCATACGTAAAGAACTCCCTCGTAACTCACGCGCTCGCCCTCTGCGTAGGCGTGGCCGTCCCCGTCCCACTCCGCGAAAAGCACGGAGCACTTGGCCGCAACGTCCGACGATAGGGACGGGGCTTGAGCCTTGAAGATTGCGATGATCGCGCGAACCATGCCCTCTTCGTCTTCGGTAAGTGCCATCATTTCCCCTTTCTCTCGGTAACAAAAAAGCCCCCGCTAGTGCGAGGGCTTGGGTGCCTGATTTCGTGTTTCCTTTTAGCCGAAAAGCTCCTTATAGAGCGCGTCCATGCGTTTTACCGTCTCGTGCGCGTTCAGGCGCTTCATACTGCCGCGCCACGACTGGTAGGATTGGTTGACCTGCTCGACGGTCATAACCCCTTTGGCGACCAGCGCGGCTTGCTTCTTCAGCTTGCGCCGCTGTCGCGTCACGGAGGAACGGCACGGGCGAACAACAACTTTTCCGCCCTCGCCATACGAAAACCTCTTCTTAAGGAACGTGAATCCGCGCGTGAGCTTCACAACGCGCGTCTTCTTGCGGTTGATGATGATGCCCAGATCGTCGCAGAGCGATTCGATGCGCGAAAGCGCGTCCCAAAGCGTCTGCTTGTCAAGAGCGATGCAATAGCTATCGTCCATGTAGCGCCCGCTTGCCAAGATGCCCGGAAGGGACAGCATCAGATGGTCAACCGGAGACGGCAGGGCGACCGCTAGAATCTGGTTAGGCTCGCTGCCAAGACCCAAGCCGCGCGCTCCGTGAGCGTCTATCTGGTCTGCCATGACGCGCTTAACCCGCTCATCATCAATGGCGCGGTCGATAAGGCGCTTGCAAGCGTCGTGGTCGATGTTTGCGAAGTAGTCCGCGAAATCGACCTGCAAGATATAGCCTTCCGTTCCATGCTTTCGGTGGTGCTCGACAAGCTGGCGCTTCATCCGGCGAATCGCGTAGTCTGTGCCGCGCCCTTTGACGTTCGCGGCGCATCCCTCGGTCAGTGTAGGCCAGATCGCGGGCGCGAGCGCGTGACGGCTCAAAGACTTCTGTATGACACGCTCCGAGAAGTGGACAGAGCAGATATGACGAAGCTTGCCGCGCTCGAAAAGGTCAAACTCGATGAAGCCGCGCCGGAAGTCAGCGCCCGTGAGCAGGTCGCGGCGCGCCCGCATGATGTTTGGAATGACGCGCCCCATGTAGCGCTGAACGCTTGCCTTCCAGCGAACGCCCGCAGCAGCGCCGTTCGCCGCGCTGTATAGGTTATCGAGGTCTGCAACGGCTTCTAGCGTGCATCCCTCGATGCGCCTAGCCCGATTCTCCGCGCGCTTGGCATCGCGCCTTGCACGTCGCGCAGCCCTGCGCTCTTCAGAGTTCATGAGGGCACCCCGCGCGGCACGCAACCGGCATCCAGCAGCCGCTTGACGGTTGACCATGAAACGCGGTCGAACGCCGAGAACCGCGCCATGCAAGCAGCGAACGGCAACCGTCGCGGGGTGCATATTTACGGGCTAGCGCCCGACGGTCGCCCCTTCCTTCCTCAAATGCACGGCGCGCGGCGCTTATGGCCGCACGGTCTGGCAAGGCTTGGGAATCACGGCAGGGGGCGTATCCAGTCGTTCGTCGGGGCATTGTTGTTGGCATTGCCGTTGCTGTTGACATTGCACGCGTTGGACGAAGACCCGCCCATGACGGAGCGCAGCCACCAATTGACGCGATGATTTCCAAGGGACAACGCGCGACCATTTTACCCCTTTCCAATGAGCTTCACGCCCGCGCGAGCGCCCTTTATCAGCTTTATGTCGCTCTCTATGCTCTCGGATATCGCTTCGAACCGCGCGACCTTCACCGGCAGATTCATAGCCATAAGGCATTGCAGGTCTTGGTATAGCTGCTGCAAGTCCGCTATCGCAAGCGTCATGTAATGCTTGCGCTCTTCGACGTTGCGAGCCGTGTTCGGGTAGAAGGCATCAGCCTTAACCAGATTGAACACCAAGCTTCGCGCCGTCTCCGCCATGGGGACGGCGAGGATGAAGCGATAAGACTTCGGCACCGCCGACGAAGCCACAAGACGCGTCACGTCGTTTCGAATCGAAACAGCAGTGTTGAAATACTCGAACGAGCTTAGGTTGCGGTTCCGCACATATACGCCGCTCAATTTTCAACATCCCCCCCCTCCGTGATTTTTGAAAATTGCTTCGCCCGCGCTTCGCGCGGGAAAGCAAAGGCGCATGCGCAAGGCATGCGCCAGACCAGTACCTAGTACGGCTGATTTTATCAGCCTAGGAGGAAGCACGGCAGGGGGCGTATCCAGCCGTTCGTCGGGGCATTGTTGTTGGCAGTGCCGTAGCTGCTGACATTGCACGCGTTGGACGAAGACCCGCCCATGACGGAGCGCAGCCACCAATTGACGCGACCGCCCGCGATGCGGCTTGCGGTGTCGGTGAAGATGGGGAACTGGCTATCGAAGCCCACAGAGTAGCCCTTGCTGCCCCAGACCGGGCACCCGTAAACCTCCATCTCTGAGGGCGACCAAATCTTGCCCAAGTCCGCCCAGCTCCAACCGCTTGCTTCCGTAAGCTTCTCCGAAGACGAATAGCGCTCTTCGAGAAGCACGCGCTGCGCCAGAATCGCGCTCTGAAGCGTTGAGGGAAGCGCGGGGAGGAAATCGTTGATCTCCCAGTCGTGGAGCTTCGAGCACAAGTAAGGGTGCTTCTCTTCGGCGGTGCCGTTGTTGTCGTTCGTCTCGCGCCACTGAAGGTAGCTCGTGTTGGATGCCTTGTCGCCCTTCACGGTGACGGGCGCGAGCGGCACCATGACGATATGGTGCCCCTTCGCGGTGTCGCCGCAGTTGTAATACTGGTCGATAGCTCCGATGCGGTAGCGCACAGTCTGCGAGGGTACGTTGTCGCCCTCGGAAACCGGAACGTCGATGTAGTCGCCGATGCGCAGCCCCGCGAAGTTCGCGTTTCGGGCGCGGTTGCGCAGCCACGTGTAAATGTCGGTGCTTCCGATCTCGTTAGCGAAGACCGAAGCGAGCGAGCGCCCGCTGTAGGAGTTGATAGCGTGCTGGCGGTCGTATTCCTCGGCGGTCGTTACCGCGTTCGCGGTGTTCCGCGCCGACGTGTCCTTTACGTTGTAGGCGGTGCCGTTGATTGAAAACTGCGACAAATCAGCCATTGATAGTCTCCCTTCTTAGTTAAGCGTCGCCGTCTCGCCGCTCACGGTCGCCTGAGCGACGGTTACGGTCTCGCCAGAAAGCGCGGTGCGTCTGTTGGTGGGCATGTACGCCGTTTCGCCAAGGACTATGTAGCCGTCCTGTAGCTCAACAAGCGCCGTCGCGAGCGTCGCGTTCTCTTCGCGCAGCTCTTGAACCTCGTCATCTGAGGGCGGATCGATAGAAGCGATAGAGTTTGCGATGTTAAGCGCGTTCTGAGCGGCAGCGGTGGCATCCTCCGCCGCGCCGTTTGCCGCGGCAGCGGCGGCGTTGGCGCTTGAAGCGGCTGTGTTCGCCGCGCTCGCGGCGGCGTTGGCGTTGGATGTTGCCGCGTCGGCGTTCTGCTTGGCGGCGTTGGCGGCTGATGCCGCGTTGTTCGCAGCCGTGGTCGCAGCGTCGGCGTTCTGCTTCGCCGTGTTGGCGGCGGATGCGGCGGTGTTTGCGGCATCTGCCGCGTTGTTCGCAGCCGTCGCAGCGCTGTTCGCTGTGCTCGCAGCCGTGTTTGCCTTGCCAGCGGCGGTGTTCGCCGCGCTCGCTGCGCTGTTGGCGTTCTTTACCGCCGTCTCTCCACGGTCGATGAGGTCTTGAACGGCATCGTCCCAGTTCTGCGCGGGCTGCTGGCCGTCAAGAGCGCTGCGCAGGATTTCGATAGCGAAGCGCTCCGTTGAGTAGGTCGCACCGCTCTTCGTGATCGTGAAGTAGGCTTCGTCGGTGTAGCCGGGAACGCTGCAAAGCTTCGATTCGTCAACCGTGATGGTCGCCGCGTTCCCGCTCACCGAGCACTGGCCGCGATAGTAGTTGCGCTTGTTCGGAAGCAGCACGACAAGCCATGCGGTAGCGCCTGAAAGCGCGAACTCAGCGCCGTTGTCGTAGATAAGCGCCTTGATTGTGGTTCCGCCATCGTCGCCCTGACCAACTTTGATGCAGGTTCCCGCCCCCTCCTTCGATATATCGAGTTCAAGCGTCCGTGTGTTGCTCATCACTTGCCGCCTTCCTCGCTGGTTCCGTATGCGAGCGCGCGTAGGGATTCGAGCGCTTCGGCGAAGCTCATAGCAGACCGAGCATTGCTAGACAAGGGCTGCACGTCCGCGCTCGCGGCGACGGCTGGCACGCTCGCGGCCAGAGCGTCGAACACATCGACAACCGCCTTCATGCGGTCATCGACGTACAAGGGCTTAACGAGAGTGAAGGGCTGATCGTCGTTGATTGGCTCCTTCACGTCTTCTGGCTGCACGACGGTTCGGTTTCCCTCTTCGTCAACCGCAATGAAAATCATTCCGTTGCTCGCGGCGCGGTTGATAAGCTCTTCGTCGTACTCGGTCACCATCGCTTCGCAGTTTCCTATCGGGTCGTGCAGCATGTGGTAAAGTGTCTTGCTCATCGTTCCTCCTAGTCGAAGTTGCATACCGTGCAGAAGCCGTCTACGAAGTCGATGCTTCGCGTCGCGTTCCACCATGTAATCGTGCCGTCGCCGTCATCCTGAATCTTGCTTATGTAGTGCAGCGTGCAATCTTTCGTGATTGCATGCGTCGTTGTGGTGCTCTCGCTGCTAGATGCGGCGGCGGAAATAAGCGGCGTGGTAATTCGTATATGCTGTTTTCCCGTCAACTGAAGGCCGGTCGTTTGCTGTCCGGTGCTCACGTTTCGCATATGGGCTGAGAAGTCGATAGTCCCGATCTGCGTTCCGTTTTCGTATCCTGTTATCTCGCCGCTTGCAAGTCGGATAAGGTTTGAAGCAGAACCGCACTCGAACGTACCGTTAGCGTCGATGTTGTTTGCCGTCATGTAATTCGTCGTGAGCGTTCCGGTATTTAGATTCCATGTGCTGCGTCCGTATCTGTCGCTGATGATGCCAGTTTCAATGTAGTTGGCATTGATGTAGAGCAGACCTCCGCTGAGGTAGATTCCCTGCGTCTGTCCGTTATTGGTCAGCTTGTTGAATATGTCGCGTTGCGTCTGAGCATCGACGGCTGAGCTTGCCGCGTCATCGGCGATTTTCTGAACGGTCTTTCCTCCAACCTCCGTACTTGCGGAAAGCGAGAACTCGCCGCTTGTCAAATCCCAGCGGTTTTTGCCCTTCTCGTCGGTCAGAAGACCGGCGCGCACGCGCTCGGCTCTCATGGTTCCCGTGTTGATCGCGTCGGCGCTCACCATAGCGCCTGTCAGGAAGGTTCGCCAGTCCCATTGACCGTCAGAAGCGAGGTTCGCGGCAAGTCGCATGCCCATACCGTTAATGTTGACAGCCCACATGCCCGAAGTCGCTTTGACCGGCAAGCCCGTTTCAGCGTCGATGGGTACATTGCTCCACATCGTGCCAAGCTCGAATGTCTCGACCTTATAGGTTCCAACGGCGTTGAACTGAGCGTTTAGCGCGGCCTGAAGCTGCTGAAGCCACGAAACCGACGTGCCCGCCGCAGCGTCATAAATTGCGTTTTGCTGGCTGTTGCTCTTTAACGCGTTGCTCACGCTCTGCCACATGTCGGCCATGTTGTCAGTAAGAGTGCCGAACGTAACGGTAGCGTCGCCGGTGAGCAAGTCGCGCTCAATCTGAGACACGCGGCCATGAAGGCGCACGCCCTCGGCAGAAAAGCCCTTGTCGATGATCGCAACGTCATCACCAACGCCTACGCCCTCCCACGATCGCCCGAAGGCGTATAGGTCGATAACCGAAGCTGTGTATGTTACTTTCGGCTCCTTCACCTGACTTAGGTATTCCCGCGTCTCCTTCAGGAGCTGCGCCGCGTCCTCGCACTGCTCGTTGACGTATGACGCGACAGCGGGCAGAATGCCGCCCGTGCCGTCAGGGTGCCCCCAAACGGCGGTGGCTTTCGCGTCTTCCACGTAGTCTTTACCGCCGTTAATGTCACCGAAGGTGAGACGGCGACCGTAGCCGCCGCCCTCCGTCTCAACGCCCTTGCCGTATCCGTAGACGCGCGTCTTCGGGTTGTCGCTCGCAACGGAGCGCTTGACGGAAACGAGGTCTTTAGTCCATGTGAACCGCTTTGCGCTGTTCTGGTTGCCGCGCTTCGCGCGCACGCCAACGCGGCGGCTAACGATGCTCGCGCCGTCGTGGACGATGAGCGTTTCAAGCTCGCCGCCCCACGTCTCGACGATTCC
The DNA here is from genome assembly GCA_905215465.1 of uncultured bacterium. Lineage (GTDB taxonomy): Bacteria > Actinomycetota > Coriobacteriia > Coriobacteriales > Atopobiaceae > Paratractidigestivibacter. Next base: position 27,714 of record CAJMPT010000002.1, read on the forward strand.
CGCCAAGCCCTCGCGCACGCTCTCGTGGTAGAAGGTGCGCGAAGCGGTGCCGCCCTGATCGCACGTGCCGACCTCCCAGCGAGTGTCAGCGAGGATTGACGCGAGGGCTACCGCAACGCTGCCGGAAGGCCGCTTATCGTCCAGCCAGTCATCCCACGTCTCGTTAACCGAGTTGATGCATACGGCTTGCGTTTCAGGCGCGCCGTCATCGTCGTGCACTCGGTCGATGGTGTCAACGATGTGCTCATGGCACACGCCCTGAAGGTCAATCCAAACCACGCGGTCGCCCTTCACGAGGTCTTCGGCGCACGTTATGTTCAGCTCGTCGGTTCCGTCCAGCGCGTCGGTATGCGTCGCGGCGCTCACCGTGAGCCGCCCAAGATTGTCGCCCCAGCGGTTGAAGCGGGTGAAGCCGATACGTCTGATTAGAGCCATCGTTCCACCCACTCAAGAATCGCGGTGCCGTTGGTGATGTTCAGGTGGCAGCGCCCGTTGATCTCGAAGTAATCAGAATCAATCGTTACCGGCGCGGTCTGGTTGTTGACCGTCGCGTGCTCGGTCGCCATGTCAAGACGTATGGTGCTCGAAGACGTGAGCGGCGTATTGACAGCCACGAACTCGCCGGTATCGACGTTCGTAATCCTCCACGTGCTGCCAGCGGCGGGCTTCGCCGTCACTTGCAGGTGAGCGGGGCGGTTGCCGCCAGCGTTGACGTAGACGTTGCCCGCCGAAACCTCCATGCGGCGGCGCTGGCCGTAATAGTCGGGGTCGCCAATATGGAAAGTCACGGTTGTAGTCGGGCAATCGTCGGTGATCTCGTCAAGGTCGGTGCTGCCGCTCACGATTGCGAGCAGGTAGCGCGTCGGGTCATCGGGAAGGTAGAGCGGCGCGGGTTCGTCAGTCCAGAGAGCCGCCGCGAGCTTGTGCCGCATCTCCGCGACCTCGCGGCGGTCTTCAGTCCTAAGCCAAATCTCAACGGGAAGGTCGTAGCCGCCACGGTAGGCGCTCTTGAAAACCTCGCCATGCCGCCCCGGCACGCTCTCGAACGTCGCGTTGACGGTCGCCATGATGGGGCGGCGCACCTTGCAGTAAACCAGCTTCGATAGGTCGGTGCCGTTAAAGATGATTCGGTCGTGCTGGTTCCTAGTCCGTCTAAGTTGCAACTGGCACCCCCCTTTGCTTCAGCTTGCTTGCGATGCCAGCGCCGATCTGCTGGCCTGTCTCGTATGCGTCCACGCCGTCAGCGACCGTGGCGTAAACCGTCACGGCAACGCTAACTGGCTGGCTCGGCGTGTCGGCGAACCGCGAGAAGGCGCGGTTGACCGACGTTTCGATGAAGCCTTGCAATTGCTTCTCAGGTGCGATGAACTCGCCGCCAGCTTCGCCAACGCCGACGATTGAAGGCTCATCGAAGTAGCCGCCGCGCGCGTACCAACTGATGCTCACGCTTGGTAGCGAAATCGGGCCAAACTCGTTCCAGCTCACGTTGAAGTGCGGAAGCTTCGGCTTCGGAATGCTGATCTTGATTCCGCCAAAGGCGTTCATGATCTTCTGCGGGATGCCGGAAATCGCGTTCCACGCGCTTTCAATCGGGTTCTCGATGAAACCCCTGATGCCGTCGAAAACGCCTTGCACCTTCGAGCCAAGGCCGGGGAATCCCAGCTTGTCGCCGATGCGGTCTGCGATGCTAACCGCCGTGCTCTCGGCAGCGTCAAGCTTCGTGCTTATGTTGTCCTTGATCGCGTTGAATGCGTTTGCCGCTTGGCTCTTAGCCGTCTCCCAATCTCCGTTCATCGCGGCTTGCAGAGCGCCAGCCGCCGAGCTTCCGACGGTCTGAGCCGTGTTCATGTCGTTCTGAACCGTGGAAGCGATTTGCCCGAATGCCGAATCGGTGTTGCCGGTTAGGTTGTTCCACCAGTTAGAGACTCCCTCAACAAGACCGCCGCCGAACTCAAGCGCGGTGTTCTTGATGTTCGACCACGCATCGGAAGCGCCCTGCTTCAGGTTCTCCCAAGTGTCGGAAGCTCCTTGCTTCAACTGCTCCCACTTCTCGCCAACGCCGGTGCAGAAGTCCGAAACTCCGGTGCTGACCTGTTCCCAGATTCCGCCCCAGAACTCAGGCACGCCAGCGAAGAAATCCTGCACGGCTTGCCACTTCTCCGAAATCCAACCGGTGAAGTCAGCCCACATCTGCTTCCCCGTCTCGGTCTGCGTGAAGAACCACGTAAGGCCAGCGACGGCGGCGGAAACGGCGGCAACGCCAAGACCGATAGGATGGGCGGCGATAAGCCCGGTGAAGCCCGTCCAGCCGCTAGAAAGCGTGCCGGTGAGCATGGTTCCCAGACCGCCCGCCTTGCTGACGATGTTTGAGAACCCGGTACCTATCTTGCTCAGAAAGCCCGTATCTCCCATGAGCTTCTTAGCGCCGCCCCAAAGCTCGCCAGCGGTCTTGAATGCGCTTCCCACGCCCTCTGCGGCTTCCATCGTCTTACCAATGGCGGTAGTCACGCCGCCGAACGCGACGGCTCCCAGAGCGAGGTTGTTAACAAGCGTCTGCTGCTCTGGCGACAGGCTCTTGTACCAGCCCGTGACGGTTTCGAGCGCGGGCGCGAGCGTGTTAAGAAGGCTCGTCCCGATCTCGGTTACGGCGGTCTTGACTGGCATTGCCGCTTCGCCGAGTTCCTGCATGCTCTGGTTCATCTCGTTCTGCGCATCGCGCGAAGCGAGAAGGTCTTTGTTCGTCTCTTGGTACTGCTGCCCCGCTTCGCCGAGAAGCCCGTTGAGCGTTTCGGTGATGAGCGTAGACCGCTCTTGCTGGTCGCTACACGACGCGAGGGCGGCGTTGAACGCGTCTTCTTTCGTCTGCCCCTCGGCTATCGCCTGATTGAACGCGGCCTGAGCCGCCGAGTTTCCAGAAAGCGCGGCGCTCCACTGGTCGGCGGAAATCTTCGACCAATTGAGGGCATCGGATAGACCGGAAACGGCCTGCCCGGTGGAAGCGGCCTCTTGGGCGCCCTCGGCAAGGTTGGTGATAGGTAGAGCGTCGCCGAACACCGCGAACGCGCCAGCGGCAATGTCTGTCCACTGTTGAAGCTCTTTCTCGTTGGTGGTTAGGCGCGCCAAGTTCTGCGCCGCTTCTGTCGCGGTGTCTTCCTCGCCAAGGATGCGGTAGAAGCTCGAATAGACGCTTTGCGCCGTCTCGGCGGTGCTTCCCGCCTGAGTGAACGCAACTTCGAGCTGACCGCTTCGCTGTATGGCTTCCTCTTGGCTCGATGCAAGGCCGGTAAGCGCGCCAGCAGCACCGATGATGCCGCCAGACAAAGCGGTTCCTGCGCTCGAAACCTTAGACCCTGCATTTGAAATAGCGTCGGCGTTGTCCTCGATGGTCTGGCCGAGCTTGCCAAGCGCTGTCTTCGAGCCTTCGGCCTGTCTCGTCGTGTCCGCAAGCTCGCTGCCGTAGCTGTCAAGCTGGCGCTCGCACTGCATGATCGCGCGCTTCAGGCTGTCGTACTGCCGTTCTTCCTGAGCGGTGAGCTGCGCGCCGCTCTGTTTCTTGCTCTCTAGCTGCGCGAGTGCTTGCTTGTAAGCGTCAAGCTTCTGCTTCGTCTCGCCGTATGCCGAGTTGAGAGCCTTTACCTTCTGCTCTAGCAGCTCGGTGTTGCCGGGGTCGAACTTAAGCGCCTTGTTGATATCGCGCAAGTCGCTTTGGGTGTCGCGCGATGCCTGCTGAACCTTCTTCAGGGCGCTTTGCAGCTCGGTAGTATCGCCGCCGAACTTGATAACAAGCCCCTTGTAAGTGACCGCCACGTAATCACCCCTCTTCGGTTGTCAAAGTCCCATGAGTGCTTGAAGCAACGCGCCCTCGCGGGTGCGCTGCCGTCAAGAACTCACTTCATGTCACGTCATGACCAGAACGCGGCTTCGGCCTTGCGCGCCTTCTCGTCCTCGTCGTAGTGCGCCGCAGCGTCGGCGTAGAAAGCGTTGATCTCCAACAGGTCTTGAACCTGCCGGTAGCTCATCATCTGAAGGTCTGATAGCGTCAGGCCGCATTGCTGGCAGTTGTAGATGTATCGCGCGTCGCACGCGTCGCTAAGCTCGCTTGGCAGCGGCGGCGCTTTCCTCTTCGGCGGGCGCGGCTTCCACGTCCTCTTTCGCCGAAGGAAAAAAGTTGTCCTCGACAATGCGCATCACGTCGGAAGCCCAACCGTCCTTGCGCTCCAAGTTGTACGCGTCCGATGGGAAGGAAGAAACCCACTCATCGAATCCGGTATCGAACTTCGGCGTTGCGGTCTTGATACACGCGTAGAAGATTTCGAGCAGCGGGACGATAGCGGGCACGTCGCTAGTCATGAGAGAACCGGCGATCTTAGAAACCGCATCCGCAATGTCCTTCGGGCGCTTCCTTCCGCCATCGACAACCTCATTGAAGCATCGAGAATAGGCAATCGGTGTGAACGCGTTAAAGGTCGCTTCGTAGCTATTATCGCCAACCTTGATAAGCATTCGCTACCTCCTAGGCGGTCGGTTCGGTCTTGTGTGCCAGCTCGATATTGACCGCATCAAAGAAGGTGTCGTAATCGGCAAGGCCGGTGAAGCTGTCGTAGCCACTCGTGCGAATGTCGGTGGCGGGGATGGTGACGGGTCGCCACGTGAACGGGTAATCGAGCTGCGTAATCTCCGGCGTGTCCTGAACGGTGTTAAGCTCCTGCGTCGGCTTCGAGAGCTGGCACATGAGAAGGCAGCGGCGGCGACCGAGCACGTGCCCCGGCTGCTCGCACATGAATGCGAACTTCTTTGGCGTGCGGTCTGCGCTCAGGATGGTTCGCCCGTCCTGCGCAATCTCGTAGCCCACGAGGTCTGCGATGAGCTGGCGAAGCTCTGCCGTTCCCTCGGTGTCGTAGAAGCTCATGGTGCCGCTTCCGCCGTTGTCCTGCTGCTTGTCAAGCCAAGGCTCGTTGTCGGCGTAGCTGGTCGCCGTCTCAACGGTCGGCTCCATGCTGATAGCGACTGTGCCCGCGACGTGCACGGGGTCTTCGTAGGTAAGCGCGTCTTCGTCGGTGCAGATCGCGAAATGCGAGTTCTTCACGCCGAAGAATCCGTTTCGTGCCATTTGTTCTCTCCTAACTCTCGGCGACGTTCACGGTGAACGCCGCTTCGGTAAGCTCTTCTGAATCAATCTCTGTGATGCCAAGCGTGTAAGGGCACTCGGCGGCTTCGAGCGCGGCGCGTATGCGCTTCTCGGTCGCGTAGTCCCGGTGCCGCGTGTAGAGCGCGATATCGTAGGGCATCCACGATAGGTAGGTGTTGTTGTCGGCGTATGCCGATTCGCTGTATCCCGCGACAAGGCAGATGAAGGGCGGTGCCGGTTCCTCGCCGTCCGCGAACTTCTGGTTTGCCCACGGGATGCCCAGAGAATCGAGCATGCCGCAAAGCTCCTTTAGCCCAATCATCGCCCGTCGCCCCCCATGTCCGCGAACTCACGCGCCACTTGGTCTGCAACCTCCCTGATAACGCCGTCACCGGGAACGTCGCCGTAATACTTTCCGGTTTGGTTCTTTATGGCATGTCCGTTTTCCAGAAGGTGCGTGAGTTGGTAAACGCGGTTGTGCACCGTGCATTCGGTGCCCGTCTCGTCGGTCGTAACGTCTGCCTTCCAGCCCTTCTTGTAAGCGCCGGTGCGAACCTTGCTCTTCTGCTTCAGCAGCTTCACGGCGCGCCTTCCGGCTTCAGCCGAGTTCTCCGCGAGCGCGGAAACGTTATCGTCCACGCACTCTTTCATGCAGCTTCGGATGAAGCGCTCGATGCTCTGCTCAGCCACGGTCGCCCACCACCTCTGAGAGCGTCAGGCGCACGAAGTCGGGGCTTGACCTGTCCACGCGCGCGACCGTGAGCCGCGCTCCGTCGAACTCGACTAGCCGCTCACCTTCGTATGCGCTCTTGCGAATCTGCAATACGGCTTCGGGGTGTACGCCAGCGGCAGCGGCGGCGTAATAGGCCGCGTCGCCCATTGAGAAGACGTTGCAGGGCACCTTGCGCTTGGTTTCCTCCGTCTTCTGCACGCCGTATTCGTCCTTCTTGACGGCCTTAGCTATGAGCTGGCACGTGCCAGCCCACATGCTCATGACGCGCCCCCGAACTCCGAGCTTCCGCGCATCATGGTAAGCAGCTCTTCGAAGCTCTGAGCAAGGCGGTCGGCATCGGGGTTGTCCATGCCGAAGTTCGCCTTGCAGTAGACCTTCACCGCAAGCCTTACGGTGCCGTTCGAATCGTCGGCGGCTACCTTCTCGGCAACGCCGCCCGCGCGCATCGCGGCGCGGGCGGCTTCGATGAGGTCTTCAATCTCAGCGTCAAAGTCGGTGCATTCGGCGGGAATCCTCAGCGCTTCGCGGCACGCGTCAAGCAGCTTCGGCTTCTCTGCCATGCGGCACCTCCTAAGCCTTAACGGCGGTGCCGATGGTGAGCTGGCCGAAAGACTTAGGCACGACAAGCCCGCCATCAAAGAGCAGGTATCCGTCAAAGCAGCGCTTTTGCGTACCCGGCTCGACATACGGCGTAACGTCCACGCCGTCGAAGATGTTCCCACGGAACAGGTCGGGATAGCCCGCCTTGATGATACCGTCCGCCATCGAATCGTCGCGCTTGACGAGCTTGCCGAAGATATGCCCCTCAACGGCGGGGTCTTCGGTCTTCTCGTCCACGAAGTAAGAGCGCCCGTTGGCATCCTCGACCATAGCGATATGGTTCCAGATGGTGTTGCCGTTGGCGTAGATAATGCAGCCCTTCGGCGCGGGATTGCCGTAGGTGTAGAGCAGACCGAGAAGCTTAGTGATATCGGCCTTGACAAGCGTGCCAGCGGTAGCGCAGTTAATCTTGTTGCCGGAATCCATGCCAAGCGTGCTGTCAACGGTCTTGGCGTGGACACGCGCGTTGGCGGCAACGGCAAGGCGCGCGCCAGTCTCGTTGACGATGTACTGCTCAAAGCCGTTGATAGACTGAACCGCCATCTTTCGGCTCATCTTCACGGTCTTCTTGATCTCCTCGCCCGTAAGGGTGATGGTGTCGAACTCGTTCTGCTCCTCATCGGTGGGCGCTGCCCCCTCATCGGTCTTTGCAGCGTCGCCAGCCTTGATGCTCTTATGGCGGATAAGCTCGAACTGATGCGGGAAATTGTCCTTGTGGATATCGCCGTAGAGAACAGCCGTGTTGTCAATCAGCGTGAAAATCTGCGTCTGAAGCTCGACGGGGATAACCGCATCAGTGTTGCTGGTCAGATGCGTGAACGCGGTGCGGCGCTCGACAAGCGCGTTGTAAGCGTCGCGCTCAACCTGCGTGAAATCGGTACCCTCGATGAGCTGCACGCCGCTCCGGCGGGCAATGTCCTTCACCCAAGCGCGGCGGGCGGCGGCGTTGTAGTCGGTGGTGTCGCGCACCTGCGGAAGGGCACCGCGAGCGCTCGCGGAAGTCCCCAGCGGCACGGAATCGACGCGGCGTGCGGTGCCGCTCTCGATAGCGGCACGCGCGGCGGCGACGGTCGCGGCGCGGCTGTCGCGGCGCTGAGCGGCGGCGGCGTTGCGCTTCTCGATCTCGGCGGTAAGCGCGCTCATGCGCTCAGCGTCCTGCTCGGTCGGCTCAGTCTCGGTGCCGTCATCGGCGGGCTTGTACTTGTCGATAAGCCCCTGAAGCTCGTTAAGCAGGTCATCCATAGTCATTTCGTCCATTGTCCTAAACCTTTCTGCTCTTGGCGATTGCCAGCGTCGCCCTCGCGATTGCAAGGGCACTCTTACGGCGCGCAAGCTCCTTGCGCGACTGCTTAATCACTCCGTTAAGCAGGTTTCTTGCTGAAATCTCCGTATTGGGGTCAGCCGGAAGGCTCACCGCCGACACGTCGAAAACCTTTTTGACGCGCGTAATGGTCGTGGTGTGCGTGTCCCGGTCGTATTCGTCAGCGCCCACGCTGAAAGCCCACGACATGCGCGTAATAAGGCCGTTAGTAATCTCTTCGTAAAGGTCGCGCGCGGCCTGAGATCCGCTAAGGTCTGCCGCGATGAAAAGCCCGTGCTTGTCAGGCTCGACAATGAGCGTGTTGTTGCTCATGCGCGCAAGCACCTTGCCCGCATGGTCGTACTGCATGATAACGTCGCTCATGTCCGCGCCGTCGAAAGCGCCGGGGTCGATAATCTCGCGATACTCGTTGCCGTCCCAGTCGGTGAAAAGCACGTATGGGTCGTTGAATGTCGATGCGTAGCCCTCGACGTAGTAATCGGTGTCAAAGCGCTTGTTCGCGCTTCCGTCAGCCGTCCGCACGTTGAGCGGCACGGCAAGGGAACGGTATTGCCGCTCACTCGGTTTCGCTGGCATCGTCTACCTCCTTGCTGGTTCCAACGCCGCTGCTCGCGTCGATAGCGGCTATGTTTGCGTTCGTCTCTGCGGCCTGCGCCGCCTGTTCCGCCGTGTGCTCGCTGATGAGCGCAAGGTCGATGTACTCGCCGCGTATGACGTGCCGCTCTCCGCCGTCGTAGTGCGCCGATTGGAAAACGTCAGCAACCTGATTGCCGCACCAGATTCCACGGTCGAACAGCGCGACGGAAACGTTAAGCTTCGTCGTGTTGCTGGCGAACTCTAGTCGGTTCGCGCTGAACATGATTGAGTTTCCGTGCGCTATCTCGTTCGACGTGTACGTCATGGAGGTGATAACGAATCCGAGCTGAACAGCGAACGGCTCGATGCGTCCTTCGTAGTAGCTGTTGAAGGTGTCTTCGTCCGCGCAGTTCGTGACGATATCCTCATTGGAGCCGAAGAAGCGGTAAGCGCTCTTCTCTATTCGCTCCATCTGCGCCGCATCGACCGTGTAGCTTGTCGGCGTGATCTGCTCAACGTCCGAAAACAGCTTGTCGTATACCGCGATTCCTCCCGCGTTGTCGGCGGAAAGCTGAGCGTTGAACGCCTTGCGCGCCCGCTCTTGGTCGCCTTCGTTTCGGTTCTGGCTCAGCTTGCCGATAAAGCGAATTGCCGCGCCCTGATTGATAGCCGCTTGCTCTGCTTCGTTCTGAGCGTGCATAAGCTCTAGCGTCGGCTGAAGAACGTTCGTACCGTCGCCGAACAAATCGCTTTGGTACTGGTGGCGCGTCATCACGCCGACGCGAGACCACTCTACAAGCACGCTGTCGCCGGTCGGGAACGTGAGCATTAGCCAAAGCTCGCCGTCAACGTCGTATGCTTCGCACTGGCTCGGCAGCACGGGATAGTACCCGGTGATCGTAAGTCCGTCGCCAGCGTCGATGGGCACGATAAGCGCCGTGTCGTTGACCTGAAGAATCGTCCAAATGCGCTTGATGAACTGCGGCGTGGTCATCCACGGGTTAGGCTGCTGCCTGAGAGCGCGCGCGGCGACAGGCTGAGCAGAGCCGGAAACCTCCGGCTTCAGCTTGCTTGCGTGGTCTGCGCCGCTCTCGATGATGCTACGCGTAAGCTCTGCTTCATAAAGCCCGCCCTGCCATGTCGTGAACGACGGGGCATATGCCGTGAACGTGGAGAAATAGCCGTTTACCGCTTGCATCTGCGGACGGTGGAACACCGCATCGAATAGCGAGCGCAAAAACGGTTGTGATCTGCTCAACTCTAACCTCCTATCATCGCGCGGTAATCGTCCGCAATGTTCTTCATCGCAATGAACGCGTCGCACTCAGCAGCCCACGCGTCTATGCGGTTGCGCGGGTCTTGGTTCTTCTTGTCCGGCTGAATGTTGCCGTTCACGTCGGTTCGAATGGCGACGTTCGAGCGGCACCATTCGGCAATCGGGTTGGCGTTGTCCACGATGCGCCCTTCCTTGTAGAGCGCTCGAAGCTCCTTCATCGGCATTGACAGCGTTTGCGCGCCCTGAATGATCTTTTGCAGATTGTCGGCTCCGAAATAGTCTTCGTATGCTTCCACAGTCGGCACGTCGCGCATGTGCCACGGGTCATAGCCGCAAGAGACGGCATAGATTCCGTACTTGTCCTGAACCTCAGCAACCCAATCCAGAACGTCGCGCTTGTCCATGATGGGCGTTTCGCACGTCCGCATAAGCCCGCGCGCAATCCACGCGTCGTAAGGCACGCCGTCGCGCCCTCCGCGCCGCCCCTCCTTCTCCGCTTGCTCCAACGCGCGAAGCGGAATCCACGCCATGTGCAGCGCGTAGAAGTTCGGGTCGTTAGGCCGCTGCATGAGAAGGCAAGCTGCGGTAAGGTCGGTCGTGTCCGCCGCGTCAACGCCAAGCACGGCATACGTAAACGTTCCGTCTCCGGGGTCGAAAGTCGCTTCGTTGTGAATCTCAGACCACGTAAGCCACGCCTGAGACTGGTTCTCAATGAGGTTGAAGTCCTTAACAAGCAGGGTTGGAAGGTATGTCGCATCGTCCTTCGCCTTGGAAACGTTCTGACGGAGGGCGGAAAGCGATTTGATGGTGCCAAGGCCAGGGTTTGCCTTTACCCAAGCTCCTTCGTCCTGCCATTCCTCGCGCTCGTCAAGCTCGAAGATGAACGCTATGAAGCGCTTCGCCTTCTCTCCGGTCGCCTTGCCGTCAAGCCATTTTGTCGCGTACTCGTATTGCGCATCGAAGATGCCGTTTCGCACGAAGCCGTTAGTCGTGATCTCCAAAACTAGCGGCTGGCGGCGGGCGGACGTTCCCTGCATCGTCAGGTCGTATAGGTCGCGGTTCTTCATCGCGGCCAGCTCGTCAACGATAGCGCCGGAAATATCCAGACCGTCTAGGTGGTTCGTGTTGGCGCTCAGCGCCTTGATGGTGCCCATGTTCAGATCGCAGTAAAGGTCTGACACGCGCTTTCTGATGTGCTTAGCGAGCGCGGGGCTTGTGAGCACCATACGCCAAGCGTTGTTGAACCCCTTTGCCGCCTGATCGTGGGCGGTGGCGACGTTGTAGACCTCCGGTGCGCCCTCATCGTCGTTAACGAGCAAATCAAGCTCTATCGCAGACGCAAGCGCGGTCTTTCCGTTCTTGCGCCCCATAATCCAGAGCACTTCTCGGTACTGGCGCACGCCCTCAGCGTCAACGAAGCCGAAAACGACCGACAGAATGGCGCGTTGGAAAAGCTCTAGCTTGAAATCGTGACCCAAGCGCCCGGACGGTAGGCGGCAGAAGCTTTCGATGAACCGAACGTGCTTCTGCGCGAACTCTTCGCGGTAGTGGTACGGATAGAGCGGGTCGGTGTTGTCCATGTCGCGCAGGACATGAGCGGCAACCTGCTTCATCTTCTCGCACGCTATGATCTCGCCGCTCAGTATGCCGCCGAAGTATTCGCGTATCGCGCGCTCGCACGAGCCGCCCTTATACTTCGCCCTAGCCGTACCGCGTTTCATTGATGAAGTCAATGAGCGCGTCGGCAGCGGCGGTGCCGTTCGGCATCATGTCGGTAAGCTGCTTCACGCCGCGCGAAAACGTAGTGAACAGCTTGTTGTATGCACTGAATCCGGGATGCTCGCGCAGCCCGGTCTGCCCGCCGCCGTTGTCATACTCGGTGAAGATATCTTCGTAGAGCAGATCGGCGCGGGCATCGTCAAGCTTGACCTTCAGAAAAGCGAGGTTCGCAAGCAGCGGCATGACGGTTTTTCGCTTCTCGTCGGGGATAGCGCCCTTGGTGATCTCGCGCAGCTTCTTAAGCTCGCTCTCTACGCGCTTCTGCTTGGAAGTCGGGCGCTTCGGCGGGCTATTCCCGGAAACCTTCGGCGAAACTTTCGAAGTATTGCCTACTTTCGCCGTCATCGCAAGACCACCCCCTTTTCAAAATCCGGCGCGCGCAAGAAATTACCTCCCGGCGTTGGTGCCCTAGGCACCACCTGCGTTTTTCAGACCGGGGGGATTGTCACGCGGGTTCACCTGCGGTTTTGCGTCCGCTTTCCCGCGCTTGCGTCGCGTTGTGTCGTGTCTTTGAATCAATCGCCAAGCGATATCAAATTGCCGTCGCTATCGAAGGCAAGCCCTCGCCTTGTCGCTCCCTGCCTTATCCAGCCATGCACCTTCTTATGGCATCGGTCGCATAGGCTAACAAGGTTGCTTGGGTCGGTCGCAATGCTTGGGTCGCTTATGTTCGCTGGCGTAAGCTCGATGATGTGATGCACCATGACTGCGGGCGTGATCTCTCCTTGCTGCAAGCAGTGCTGGCAAAGGTGAGCGTCGCGCGTCAGCGCCGCGTCTCTGGCGCGTTCCCAGTCGGCGGATGCGTAGAAGGCGCGCGAGAAGTCCTTAGCCATAGCGCACCCCCAAACAAAAAGGCCACGAGCGCTGCCGCCCGTGGCCTTACCTAATCCACCGTACCGAACTTTAGCAGAAGGCGGAAAGTGAACGCAAGTGCCAATCTTAGTCGTTCTTCAATTTCGCCCATCCCACGCGGTCGATATAGGCGAATCCAGCCTTGCAGAGTTCACGGCACCACTGCTGCGAGCACTGCATTATTTCCGCTACCTCCGCCCATTCCTGCGCCTGAAGATAGACCATGCAGATTGCGTCGGCGTATCTGGTGCCTTTGAGCTTGGCAAGCCCGCCGCGCCCGTCTTGCCCGTAAAGCAGTTCGCACGCTTCGTCAATAACGCCCTGAGCGTTATTGATTCGCTGCTGCAACCTGTCTTCGAAGTCGATACGCTGCAATATCGAGAGTGACCCATCGGAAACCTCACCGCCCCCGCGCCCCTCCGTGTAGCTCTGCGCCTTGGCACCTTCCTTGGCCTTCATGCGTTCGAGCATATCCCGCGCCTTATCGGTCTTCACCACCTCGGCGCGGATACCCTCGAAATACTCCTTTGCTTTCAAGATCGCGTCACCTACTCAACGCCCGTGCTGCCGAAGCCGCCCGCGCCGCGCTCGGTGTCGCTCAGCTCATCGACCGGCACAAGCTCGCACGGAACGTAAGGCATCACGACAAGCTGGCAGACGCGCGTTCCCGCTTCGAGCGTAACAGTCTCGTAGCTCTGATTGATGAGAGCCGCGCAGACCTCGCCGCGATATCCGCTGTCGATAACGCCAACGCTATTCGAAAGCGTGATGCCCTGCTTTGCCGCAAGGCCGCTGCGCGGGAACACCAGCCCCACGCAACCGCTCGGAATCTCGACGGCAAGGCCGCAACCGACAACGCACTTCTGCATCGGTTCGAGCGTGACAGTCTCGGTAATGCGAAGATCAAGCCCAGCGTCGCCCTCATGCGCGTAGCGCGGCATCTCGATTCCCTCATTGACCTTCTTAGCGCGAAGCTTCCTGCCAATCATTAGCGCACCCCCAGAACATGACGCGTGACGCGCACGCTTCCAGCCTTAACCCACTTGCCGCCGTAAGTCTGACCCTTCGGGCGGATAACAACCTTGTTTCGGTGGCTCATCGCGACAACCTGATATTCGCTGCCCTCATGCTCCACCGTGTCGTTGAGGAAAACGAGCTTACCCGCCGAATCGACCGGGAACGAAGCGGCGCTGGCGTATGCCGCGACCTCCGGCACGAGCACGACATAAACGGGCTGCTTGATCTCTGCGCCCTTCTTCTTGATTCCGAACATCCTTCTTCCTCCTAAAACGGTATGTCATCGTCGTAAAGGTCGGGCGCTGCCGGTTGCACTGGCGCAACGGGCGACGGGTCGCCGGTGGCCATCGCAAGACCGGGCGCGGCTGCATTCGCCGGTGCTGGCGATTGCGCGTCGCGCTTGTACTGCATCAGCTCCACATCATCAACGCGAACTTCCCAGCGTTTGATGCTTTGACCGTCTTTCTGATAGCTGCGCGTATGGATGCGTCCGAGAAACGAAATCTTGGTTCCCTTGCGAAGCCACGGCGCGAGCGCTTCGGCGCGCTTGCCGAACATGACGCAATCAGGCCAGTTGGTGTATTCGCCCCATGTACCATCGCCATTCGGCGTGCGCTCGTTTACTGCAAGCGAGAACGAAACGACAGGGTTTCCGCTTTTCGTATAGCGCAGCTCTGCATCTGCACCAAGGTTGCCGGATAACGTGATCTTGTTTAGGCTCATACCTCATAGCCCCCCATCCTGCGCATTTGCTGCACGATGTGAAGACTGAGCGTCATAACGCCCTTGATGCAGGATTCCTTATCGTTCATCTGCTCGCCTTGCAACGTGTCGCAACAGCAGCACGAGCCATACGAAACACGGACGTACCAGTATTCGCTAGGTTGATAGCCAACTTCAGGAATGACGTAAACAAGCGTCCCCTGATAGTCCCCATCGTTGATTTCATGGATGTTCTCGAAATCTGGCTTGGGGTCGCCATATCCGCCCGTCGTTTCAAGCGCAATCGCCCTGACGGTCGCCTTGACGATTGCGGAGTAATCGCAACCAAGGCAGATTGGTTCAAGCCAGCTCTGGATGAGATCGCGGTTCTTCATCCATGCGTCAACAAACTTCTGAATCATCGAGAACCACCGCCGAACAGTTCGACAAGCGCCGCGCGCTGGTTAGCGCCAAGCCCCTTGATGCGCCGAGATTCGGCGATGCGCAGCCGCTTCATGGTCTGCTGCGTGCGGGCGAATCCGTAGCCCGGTGCAGCCTTTATGAGCGTGAAAACCTTCATCCGCGAAACAGTCTCGTCTTCGAGCGCCATGTTGAGAACGTCAACGACGCTGTAAGAGCCGTCGGCAACGCTCTTCAGGATTGCAGCCCTGCGCTGGCGCGCAGCCTTGGCCTTTTCGAGGTTTTCGCGGCGCTGCTCAGTTGTCAGATTCGGAATCATCTTCGTAGCCTTCCTTCTCGTAGGTGATGTACTCGGTTCCGTGCGTCAGAGTGACGGGCGGCGTGTAGTCCTTCAGGGCATCGTCAACGCTCTGCGTCATGAGCTTGCGTTTGAGACGTGCCCAGTCATCGTCGTTAAGCTCAATGGTCTTCATCGCACCTCATTTCTTCGTGACGCGGTAGGTGCCGGAAACCCGAATCGCCTTCAGTGACTTCAAGACGTGCTCCGCGTGCTCCTTGCCAACGATGGTCAGCGTTTGGGCGGGAATCGTGATCTCGTAGACCGTCTGCGCTTCCTGCTTCTCGCGCTCCCACATCCGCTTCAGGGCGGCTTCGGTCTTAGCCAACGTCGCTTGCATTTCCTTGCTTAGCTTCGGCGCGTCAGGCTTGAAATCGAACGTTTGCGGCTCCACTGGCACCCTCCCTTCTCACGATTGCCTGATAATTACTTCTTATCTGGCACGGGCGGTCTTAACCCGTGCCGAAAGCGGCGGTTTATCTCGCGTTTCTCCCTCGGTCGCCGCGATGCCCGAAAACGGCGTTTTGGTTCACCTTTGGCACACCTCCTAACCCGCAGCACGGCGCTTCGCTTCACTGAAGAGCTGAGCCGCCGCCGCGTCTCGTCCGGGCATCAGGTGGCCGTAGATTCGAAGCGTCGTTGCTTCGTCCGCGTGCCCCATGCGCTCCGATAGCGTCTTCAGATCGCAGCCGTTGGCGATAAGCCACGAAGCGTGCGTGTGCCGCAAGCTGTGAAACGTAATCTCTCGCGGCAGTCCGCATGCGTCTCGTATGCGGCTGAAAGCCCGTGAAATCGTCGTTGGGCGCATATAAGAGCCGTCTAGCGTCACCAGTGGGCAATCAGCGCCCAAGCGCCCCAGAACGTCGCTCTGAAGCTTCGTGAAGGCATCAATAACCGCGATATCGTCTTGCGTAAGCGCGATGTTGCGGCACTTGCGGCCTTTGGTGACGTTTCGGCGATAAGGCTTCTTGCCCTTGCCCTCAATGACGTTTCCGCCGACGTGGACGTAAGACAGTGCGCGCTTAACGTCGATGCGCTGCACCGCGCAGACCTCGCCAACGCGCATGCCGGTAACGAGCGACAGCCACGAAGCGAACGCGTAGACGGCGGCGCGGTAGTCGGCCTTCGTCACGATCTCATTGCTAAGCGCGCCTTCCAGCTTTCCGTTGAAGCCCTCGAAGTCCCATTCGGTGAGCGCCGAAGCTTCGTGTCGTTCCGGCGACGGCTTGGCGACGTACACCAGCGGGTTAGCGTCGCAAATGCCAGCGTCTACGAAGTGGTTATAAGCGCCGCGCAAGAAGTTGTGGACGTTGATAACGCTATTGCGGCAAAGACCTTGCCCGCCTTCGTCCTTCGCCATGAGCAAGCGTTGCTCAAAGCGGTTGAAGTCCATAACGCCAAGATCGCGTGCGTTTGCGGTCTTCAGGTAACGTGCGACGTAGCGGCAGAACAGCCGATAGCTCTTAATGCTGTTCGGGCTTGCGCCGTTGCGCTCGCGCAGTTGCACGTAGTCTTCGAGCAAATCGGTCAAGCGGGCGCTTCTAACCGTTCCGTCAGCCGTCACGTAAGCCGCCCACGTCTCGGCGAGGGCTTGCGCTTCCTCTTCGGTAGCCGCGTTAGGAAACCGCTTGTAAGGCCGAATAGCCTTGCCGTCCACACTGCGACCTAGGTACAAACGGCATTCGAACACGCCATCTGCGCCGCGCTTGACCTTAACGCCCATTTCACGACCTCGCGATTTCAGCAAGCGGCTTACTCTTCATCTGGCCGCATACGCCTTCGAGTGCAATAAGACGCTCCCAGTAAACGGGCAAGTGCTCGTGTATCGCCTTCAGCTCGCGCATGTTCTTATTGCGGCATAGCCAGCAAGAAGCCCTATCGAGAACGTCATATAGACGCACCCCATGATCGAGCCATTCGTTACCGCGCTGGTAGCAGAGCGCAAGGCAATCTGCTTCCGTCATGCCGAAATCAACAAGCGGAAGGCGCTTGAAGTCCTGCCTTTCCCGAACAATGCGCTTCGTCTCATCTGCCGCTATTCCAACGTAGACAATCGCGTTTCGAGCGGTCGCGTATGCGTCTAAGGCACTCGTCTTCTCGGTGGTACCCCATCTGCAAGCCCCGCCGCACCAGCCGTAACCCGTTTTGTGAACCTCTCCGGTTTTACGGCTCTTTACTGGCCGACAAAGCATGCTCCACCACATCGGGTTCTTTGGCCTAAGCTCCGTGTATTTGATTCCGTTTCGCGCAAGGACGGGAAGCATCTTGTTTCGCTCGTCATAGATCGCATCAAACTCCATGCCTGTATCGAAGAACAGCACTTCGTTAAGCGGCATGTTGCTATCAATGAGCTTCCAGAGCATAGCGGTACTGTCCTTGCCCCACGACACGGAAGCAATCGAGTAGCCGCCCATGCTAATTACCGGCCTTCTTGAAGGCTCGAAGCACGCAGACCGTCGCAAAGACGATGAAGAGAGCGTAGGCGAGAAGCCCGAACCCAGCGCCGAAGAAAACTCCAACGGCGATGCTAGCCACGATAGACAGGACGGAGAACAGCACGACTGCCAAACAACCGTAAACGCCACGCTCGGTGATCTTGTCATCGTTCATTACTGCTCACCGCCTTCAATCTCGTTGCGAGAGATGGCGGCGTTAGCCCACATGATGCACTCTTCGAGCTTCGTAAAAGCAAGCGACTTCTCGCGGCTTTCCGGGCATTCGCCCTGAATGGTCACGGCAAGCCCTCGCGCGGTGCTGCGCAAAAGCTCGAATCTCGCGGGCTGGTCGCCATGTGGGGCGTGGTAGGTGAAATTGCGCGTAATGGTCTTCGTATCCACTTGTTACCTCCTAAAACGAAACCGATATGAGCGCTAGGAACACAAGAAACAGGGCGATTGCCAGAAGCGATTGATAAGCCCAGTAGCAGACGCACCAGAAGGCGGCTATAGTCGCTACGGTGGCAATCGCGCAAAGAACTATCTGGTAACGCTTCACTTCTTGCCTTCAATCTCGGCAATCAGGTAGTCAAGGCACTGCTTGCACTTCTGCAAGTCCTGAACACCGCCCTTGCGCCGCCAGCGCCAGATGTACTTGAAGGCTTCCGCCCACCAGTGGGCGGCGATGGGCGGCAAGGCGTACTGGTCGCCGCTCATCATTGAGCGCATAGCGTCCATGCACTCAATCTGACCGTCGCCCGCGTAATGGTCGGGATGCTCGACGGCGTTTCCCTGCGAAAGCTCCGCAAGGCTCTTGGCGTTTTTCGTCTCAATCATCGGTAGACAACTCCAATCATCCATTCGCAAACCCACCTGTAGAACGCCCGTAGAAATGGCTGAACGTTCGTGTCATCAGCCCAACCGGCAATGCCAATGAACCCGTCTTCGTTGAACGAGATTGCTTCGCGCCCTTGGAAGTAGAAGCCGCTCACGCGCAGGAAGGCGCTCTTGATGCCCACGCCGTCTTCGGCGAGGTTGATTTGCGGCTGGTACTTCTTGCGGTACGCCGGGCGCATTTCCATGTGGTGCCCGTCGCGCTCGTGCCGCGCGTACTCGATTGCAAGGAATCCTTCGAGCGCTCGAATGTCGTTCCAAGCAATCAGCTCGTATGAGAGCTTGCTTGCGAACAGCTCACGCGCAGCGTCTCGTGTTGTCGGTGCCATCATGCTTTCACCCCCAATTCGCCTGATTGTGGAAAACTCTGTTGAAAAGCTGTGTAAAACCGCTCTGCTGTCGCACGAATGAGCCGCACAAAACAAGGCCGCAAAGAGAAGAAGCAAGAGAAGAAACCTTGCTTGATAGGTTGACCAACAAGCACGTTCGGCGGGTTTTGGTTTTGGTTCAAGGAACCAAAACCCGCCTTATCTTGTTTTGTTTTGTTTTGTTTTATGGTTAGGCGACCATTTGCGAGTGGGTTTAGCCAACCTAAAACCATCGGTTTTGCATTGGGTTTACAAGTCATGTCTTTACACCTCCTGACCTGCTAAATCGTTGTTCTTTGCGTTCTTGCGGGGTCTTCCGCCCTTGCGCCCGTTTGCGCGTTGGCGACCGAAATAAAGCGCGTTTTTGAGCATCCGAAAGTTCGTCAAGAAGCCGTCAGGATCGCGTTCGAGAAGCCCGATATCCAACAGCTCAGAGACGAAGGATTTGCAATCCTCAATCGCCATGAACTCATCGAACGCGCCGGATTGCCCGAAGCCGAGAACGCCCGCGAGAATAAGCGCGTCTTCCTCCGTCTCGAATGCGATGCGGTGCCCTTTGGTCGCCGCCAGATACTCGCAGAGCCGCCACCAGCGCCCGTATCCGTCATATCCCCGGCGATGTATGAGCCTTTGGCACTTAACGTCCTGAGAAGCGTTTGAATCGTGCGAGAAGAAGGCCATAGGCTCTTGCGCGGCGGTCGTTTCCTCCCTTGTAGGCACGTTGTCACCCCCTAACCGTCTTCCTCGTCGCCGAACTCGCACGCCTTGCCGCGTTGGTGCCATCCGCTCCATACGCAGCGCCCTACCTCCCGGCAGTTCGTCCAAATGTCGCGCCCGCGAAACGTGCAGCAGGTCTTGCCCTTCCAGCGCAGCGTTTCGAACTTGCATGCTTCGGGGTCTGGCATCGGCGGTTCGCCGAAATCGAGCGGCAACGCTTCCTGCGCGCTATTCCGTCTCATCGCTCGAAATGTCGTAGGCGATAGAGCTGCCAACGTAGGTGAGCAGCTTTTGCATGTTCTTAACGGCGCTAGGCTCAGGCTTCGCGTCCTCTTCAAGCAGCGTGTCAACCCATGCGAGGGTGCCGCGAATGATCGCGAGCGTTGAGGGCATGTCGATATCGAGCGCTTCGCCGGTCTTCTGGTTAAGGAGCGTCATGCTCCCGTTCAGCGCGAACGTCGATGCGCCGACCTTGGCGATGGTGCCGGTGATTTCCTTACGCTTCATCTTTCTTCTCCTTGTCGAACATGGACGTTCTAAGCTCGATGCGCATTTCCGGGTGCCGCTCTAGCAGCCATCGAGCGAGCAAAGAACTGTCGCTGTTGTTGATTCCGTAGGTGTGTTCGTTGCCCTGATCGTCAACGAAGGGAACGCCAACGAGCTTCACGGTGCCTTCGTAGCGCTGCTTCTCGATGAGATACTTAGTTGAGACGCGAAGCCCGCGAGCGTCGATTGCAAGCGCCGTAAGCTCGATCTCGCGCAGCGCCTTCGGGTTCTTCTCGCACCACTCCTTGAACAGGTAGCGCCTGTCGGCGACCTTTAGCGGCATCGAGTAGACGCGCCGGCGCTCATCGCGCATGACGGCTTCGAGCGGTCGCGTGTAGTTATCGGTGTCCATGCGGGCACCTCGCTTCGCGGCTCATGACGCGTCGCAATGCTGCTTCCGCTTCCGCCCTGCTCGCCGACGGTGCTACGGGTAGCATCTGGCGGCGGTAGACCCTGCCGATGCCCCGGTTTTCGGGCGTGCTCGCGTCTTCTTCTATGCGCGCCATCCAGAAGCCCGCGTTGTCGCGGTAGACTTCGGCCTTCATGACCAAATCACGCGCCATAAGACGCGACCAACCACGATGTAAAGCGGGATGAGAAGCCACCAGCCCACGAGATCGCACAACCACCCCAGAAGGGCGGCAGCGGCCATAGGAAGGATGCCGGATAGCGTCAGAGCAGCGATTGCATACAATCCCCAGCGCTGGTAGCGCGGCATGCGCGCTATACTGTCTTCTGTCAATTGCGGCCTGCAATTTGACGCGCCCGTTCGAAGTTGCCGCTTCGGGCGGGCATCTTTCTTCGCAGCCATTCGCGCGTTTTCGCAACGGCGCATCTGCACCACTGGCGCTGCGCAGCGCTTAGGCCGCACGGTTCGGGCATTCGTAATACCACCTCCAAAACCAACGGTTTTCTTATCGGTTTTCACGTTTCGAAACCTCCGCTTTAGTTGCTCGAAAGAGCGACGATGCCCAAAAGCTCATCGGCGGTACACTCATAAAGCTTGCAAAGCTCTATGAGCATGGGCGCTGTCGGCGAAGTCTTGCCCGTCTCCCAATTGCTAAGCGTCGTGATGGAAACGCCAAGAAGGGTTGCGGCCTTCTGAGCCGTAAGACCTTTCCGCTCGCGCGCTGCCTTATAGTTCTCGCTCATTGTTCACCTCCAATCATCCGAAAGAGAGATGAAATAAACCATACGGCTTATTTCGGGGCAAGCAAAAGAGTAAGCCGTTTGGTCTAGCGTGTCAACAATAATTTGTATACAATTAGCCGAGACGGTTACGTTTGATAGGGGTTGCTATGGATAGCACCGAAACAAAGAAGCTCATTGGCGCTCGAATTGCCATCGCACGCAAGGCTAATGGCTTCAATCAAGATCAGCTTGCAGAAGCGGTCGGCGTTCATAAGCAGACGATTTCTAGATGGGAAAGCGGGAAGCGCGCGCCCAACGGCGAAGAAGTCAGGTTAATTGTCGAAACCCTGAATTGCTCTGCTGACTTCATCCTTGGCCTGACGGATACGCTAAAGATTGGTGGCGGAAATGACTAGAAAAGAGAAGTTACAAGCGATTGACCCAAAGAAGGTAATCGTTTTTGATACCGAGACAACCGGCTTGAACATCGGCGGTTCTCGCCGCGATGAAATACTGTCCCTTGCTGTCATGAATCTTGACGGTGACGTTCTGTTTTGCGACCTATTGAAGCCATCAGAACGCAAAAAGTGGCCTAAAGCAGAAAGCATAAACGGAATATCTCCGTCTATGGTGAAGGACAAGCAGACGATTATAGAAAGGCGTTCGGAAATTGAACCGATTTTCAAGAGCGCTAAGCTATACGTCGCATACAATGCCGATTTCGACCTAGGATTTCTTCGAGCTTCAGGCTTGGATATACCAGATCGACAGACGTTTGACGTGATGAAGGAGTTTGCGAAGATACACGGGGCATGGGACGGCACGCATGATGAATGGTCATGGTGCAAGTTGGAAGATTGCGCGGCTTTCTACGGATATCGTGACTTCGGAGCGCATGACGCGTTGAACGACGTAAGAGCAACAGCGCATTGCTTCAATTCGATTCTCGATGATTTTCTTTTTGGTGAGCCGCGCCGCCGCCCGAAGCGCGTAAAGGATGAATTCGGCGATTCCTATTTCGAGTATGGCGACGAAGAGTTTAGAAGCATCGTTTGCAGCGGCTATGCTGCTTCATTGGCTGATGCTGGCAATGCAAACAACGCACCGTTAGTTAACGAAAACCAGCAGCAAACAGAACATGAGAAAGACAGTGCGAGCAATCAAACAACAAGCAATCATGCCGTGTCAGGTCGGCGGAACACGAATAAAGCGTTGGTGTTAATCGGCTCCGCTTGCGCATTAGTTGGGCTTGCAATCGCTGTTTTAGGCGCTGCAATTGTCGGCGTTCCAATTGCGATATTGGGCGCATTGCTTGCCTTTGGGTCAAAGGGAAGGAAATAGAAAACCCTGCGCGGCTTCTTGGCGGTCGGCGCGCAGGGCAAGTGCAAAGAACGAAGCGCAATAGCGCACTCGTTCTAAGGGGTGATTTTAGCATGGTGAAGAACCGAGCTGCCATATACGCGCGGTTCAGCTCGCACAACCAACGCTCAGAAAGCATTGAAATACAAGTTGAGAACTCGCGCGAATACTGCGAGCGCGAAGGCTTGCAGGTCGTGCGCGAATACTGCGACTATGCGCAGACAGGGCGCAACGTAGATCGAGCAGAGTTCCAACGGATGATGAGCGATGCGAAGCTTGGTCTATTTGATTTTGTGGTGATTTACAAGGTAACTCGCATAATGCGCAACCGCGATGAAATGGCATTGGCGCGAATCATGTTGCGCAAGGCCGGTGTAGAAATACTTTATGCGGGCGAAGAGATAGCGAGCGGTTCGAGCGGAGTTCTTCAGCTTGGAATGCTCGAAGTTCTCGCAGAATGGGAAAGCGCAATAGACAGTGAGCGCATTAGAGACGGAATCCAGAAGAACGCCGAACGGTGCATGGCTAATGGTCGCACTCTCTATGGATGGGATATCGTAGAAGGACGATACGCCATCAACGAACGAGAAGCAGCAGTGCTTAGGCGCATGAAGAACCTTTTGTTTAGCGGTAACTCAGTCGCAGAGATCGTGCGCGCCGTTGACGGTGAGCGCAGCAAGCGCGGCGCTAAGTTCAATCAGGATACCGTCACGAAGCTTCTAAAGCGCGTGCAGAACGCAGGTGTCTACAAGTACGCAGGGCATGAGGTAGAAGACGGCATGCCCGCCCTATGGTCACAAGCAGAACAGGACATGATAAACAGCATCCTTGGCGACCGTCACCGCCCACGAAGGAAGATTGACAGCGCATTAGAGTTCCCGCTTAGTGGAAAGCTCTATTGCGCTCGATGCGGTATGCCAATGGCAGGAACAAGCGGAACCTCTAAAAATGGCTCTGCCTATCACTATTACAAGTGCCGAAAATGCCGCAGGACGGTTCGCCGAGACTTGATAGAAGATGCAGTGGTCGATATGACCTATGAAGCCGTAAAGCAAGCAGACGTGAGAAAGCGAATTGCAAAGACGCTTGCTGGCTACGAAGCTGAGCGGGCGACCGAAGAAAAGCCTGAAAGCTACTTCATCAAGAAAGAGATTCGGCGTATAGATACGGCATTTGAACGCATCTGGCAAGCGATAGAAGACGGAATAGCGCCGCCCGGTGGAAGAGAGCGCACAACCGAGCTGAAGCGCCAGAGAGCGGAATTAGAAGCCCGCTTGCGCGTTGCCGAGCAATCGGAAGCACTAGAACCATCGCTTGACGATGTGCTTTTGTGGCTTGATGATCTCGCTAACGACACAACACCTTTGGAAATTCTCAATGAGTTTGTCCGATTCGTTGAGATAGACGGAAAAGATGTAACCGTCTACTTCATGTTTGACGAACTGCCGGATGATTTCACTCCAAAACAGAAAAAGGCCGAACACCCTTGCTACCAAAGGTGTTCGACCAATTCTCTTATGGTGGAGGTGCGGAGAATCGAACTCCGGTCCAAAGCAAGTCCCTGACAGGTGTCTCCAGGCTCAGTTGCCGGTTAGGTCTTGGCCGCCGCGCACCCGGTAACCCGCGCTTGGCAACCCAGCTGGTTCAGTCTTATCGCGCGGCATACCAGCCACGTCCGCGCGAGCATCTCCCTAAATGACGTCGCCCTGGGAACGGGAGCAATCCCCAGTTTGACGCGCCGCTATTTAATTAAGCAGCGAGAGCCAGAGGCTCAAAAGAGTTGTTCTCGTCAATTCAATTTGACGGTACCCCTGTTTAGCGTGGCGAGGAGACCACGGCCTGCTGCCCATCTCAGACCCACCTTGTCGAAACCAGTCACCCCCACGAGATGGAGTTGGGGCGCTGCCACCATGCGGCTGTCAAGTTGCGCGTCGCACCCTGGGGTGCGACGGACTGTTATTCTACCCACTTTTGCCCCGGGCGCAACGCGCGGGAGCCTGGCCCACACCTTTCGAGGCCACCGAACGGCGCGGCAATGCGCAAAACGCACCTTCGTGAGAGTGATTTGCCAGGCGCCGTGCGGAAGGCTCACACGAAGGCACATTCTGCGCAGGATTTCCGGCCCCGACCACGCAGGCGGGGCGAGCGGCCCTGCACGAAACCTGCGCGGCCCCTATTTGCCCGCGCGCCAGCCGCCGCGCTTGATGTCGCTGCGCAGCCGCTCCTCAATCTGCCGCTCGACGTCGCGCTCGACGGCGCCTTCGGGTCTGGCGCCCTCCTGCCCGGTCAGGCCCAGCTCGTGCATGACGTCTATCTCGATGTCCTGCCCCATGCGACGCTCGATGCGCTCGGCCTCCCGCTCCTCAAGACGCTCCTCGGCCGCGGCGATGCCGCGCAGCTGGCCCGCCTCGCGAGGGCGCGCGGCCTCGCCGGCCAGGTCCGCCTCGAGGTCCCCCTCGACGAGCTCCTCCACGTGACGGCGCTCGCGGTCGATGAACATGACGAAGAAGCACACGGCCAGCAGGCCCGCTCCCACCAGGATCATCCTAGTGCCCAGGGCGGGGATGCACCAGTTGCCCAGCACGGCACCCAGCACAAAGCAGACGATCACAAAGTAGCTGAGCAGGCCGCCACGCAACTGCCCCCCGTCGCGCGAATGGACAAAGCTCACCATGGACTGCGTGCCGCTCCTCAGGTTGCCGATGCACATGGTGGTGGCCAGCGCGCGCCCATGGAACTTGCGGAACGCCTGCACCTGGATGCCACAGGCAAAGGAGGTGAGGCCGTTTGCCCTCAGGCTGTGCCCCTCGGGCACAAACGACACGCCCACCAGCACCAGGACCTCAATGGCCAGGGCGAGCTGCCTCCAGTGCAGGTGCTCCTCGCGAGCCAATAGCTTGATGCCGTGGCACAGGGCGATGCCCAGGGCAAAGCAGACCACCGGCACGGCATAGTGTATGCACTGGGCCCAGTCTCCGCTGGCGAGGTTCACGCCAAAGAGCAGCATGTTGCCGGTCTGCGCGTTGGCAAAGACGTGGTCGCGCACCAGGTAGGAGTAGCAGTCCATGAGGCCGCCAGCCAAGGCGAGAAGGACCGCCAGCTCGATGGACTCGGATTCCTGCTTGGCATGCCTCATGTCTGACGCTCCCCCAATGACGCCCGTTTTTTGACCGCGCGTCATTTTAGCCACCTCCGCGGCCCGAGGCGGCCAGAACCACAAATTGAAACGGGATGTAACATAGGGCGTCCTCGAACCGTCAACGGGACTACCATGTGGGCGAACAAACTGACCTGACTTCAATAATTCTGAACGGCACAGAGGTCGATACCCTGATGGACACCATCGCCACAAGGGACGCGCAGCATAGACACGGCATGCGCGTCCACCCCCACCACATGCAGGCCGCCTGGAAGGACGTGGTGAGCGAGGGCGACCAACTGGCCCGCGACGCCAGCCTCGCGGACAAGTCCTCCATCGTCTGCCGGACGGGCCAGCTCATGCTCGCCTCCGGCACGGGGGCCTGGCGCGTCCGGGACTCCATGAACCGCGTCGCCCGCATCCTTGGGCTCACCGTCCACGTGGACCTCTCGCTGCTGTCCATCGAATGCACCTGCATCCAGGGGCACGAGAGCTTCAGCGAGGTAGTCAGCCTCCCCACCACCGGCGTCAACACGCACAGAATCTGGCTCATGGAGGACTACGTCCGCGAGGTGGAGGCGCACGGCTCCCAGCTCACGGTGCGCGACTTCCACAAGCTGCTAGACGTGGTCGAGCACTCCACGCCCGACTACACGCTCTGGCAGCTGGGGCTGGCCGCCGGCAGCGCCTGCGGGGCCTTCGTCTTCCTGCTGGGCGGCGGGCCGGTCGAGATGCTCTGCGCCTTCGTGGGCGCGGGCCTGGGAAACCTTGTCAGGGCGTCCATGCTCAGGCGCCGGCTGGGGCAGTTCAGCTGCATCGCCTGCGGCGTGGCCGTGGCCTGCGTCTGCTACCTGCTGGCCCTGCTGGGCCTCTCCCGCCTTGACCCCACGGCGCTGGCCCACGAGGCCGGCTACATCGGCGCCATGCTCTTCGTCATCCCGGGCTTCCCCCTCATAACCGCAGGCCTGGACATCGCCAAGCTGGACATGAGAAGCGGCATCGAGCGCCTTGTCTACGCCATGGCCGTCATTGTGCTCGCCACGCTCATGGGATGGCTCGTCGCCGAGGTCGTGGGCCTCTCGCCGGACGACTTCCAGCCCCTCGGCCTCGGCCCCGCGGCGCTCACGCTGCTACGGGTCGCCATGAGCTTCGTAGGCGTCTTCGGCTTCTCCGTCATGTTCAACAGCCCAGTGCAGATGGCCGCCACGGCGGGTGTCATCGGCGCCGTCTCCAACACGCTGAGGCTCACCCTCGTCGACCTGCCCAGCCTGCTGCCGGGACTCGGCCTTGCCGCCGGCTGCCCACCGGAGGCCGCCGCGTTCCTGGGAGCCATAGCCTCCGGCCTGCTGGCGCACCTTGCCGAGCGCTGGACCAGCTACCCGAGGATCTCCCTCACGGTGCCGTCCATCGTCATCATGGTCCCTGGCCTCTACCTCTACCGCGCAATGTACTACATGTGCGTCTTTGACACGGCGAGCATGCTGAGCTGGTTTGTCCGCGCCGTCCTCATCGTGGCCTTTCTGCCCGTCGGGCTGGGCATAGCCAGGACTCTCACGGACCCGCGCTGGCGCAAGACCAGCTAGCGGTTTATCTCCTTGAGGGCGCGGGCGATCTCTCGGTCGGAGTCCCGCCTGGCCATGTCGGCGCGCTTGTCGTAGAGCTTCTTGCCGCGGCACAGGCCAATGGCAAGCTTCACGCGGCCGTGATCGTCAAAGTAGAGCTCGAGCGGCACCAGGGCCATGCCCTTCTGGCGCAGCTTTCCGTCCAGGTAGTCGATCTGGTTGCGGTGAAGCAGCAGCTTGCGCTTGCGGTCCGGGTCGACGTTCCACACGCCACCGTTTGAGTAGGGGTGGATGTGCACGCCGTGCAGCCACGCCTCCTGGCCGCGGATGAGGCAGAACGCGTCGGTGATCTGGCAGGCGCGCTCGCGCAGGCTCTTGACCTCGGTGCCCGTGAGCGCCAGGCCCGCCTCGAAGGTCTCGTCCACAAAGTACTCGTGGCGGGCGGCCTTGTTGCGCGCGATGGTCTTCTTCTCTCGCTTCTGGAAGGCCATGGCTACTCGCCGTCCTCGTCGCTGGAGTTGATGAGCTCCAGCAGCGCCTTGCAGGCCGGCTCGCCCACCAGGTCGCGGGCACGCAGGGTGAGCGTGGCCGCGGTGTTGCGGTCGCCCGCGCGGGCGGCGTCGCCGGCGCACATGAGCAGGCAGACGGCAATGTCGGCGTTGGCGCCGTCGGGCAGGCCCTCGGCGGCCAGAAGCTCGCGCATCTGGGCGTCGTCCAACAGGTCCGGATCCCTCTCGGTGCCGGCGGCCTGGTCAAGCGCCGCCTCGAGGGCACCGTCTCGCACGCCGAAGTTGCGCGCCGCGCGCAGGGCCGCGGCGGCCGTCTGGGGCTTCTCGCTGACCTCGAACCAGCTGGCAAAGTTCACGAAGGCACGGGCCAGGTGGCGCGCCTCGCTCGCACGCTCGAAGACGCTGAACGAGAGGGCCAGGAACTCCTGCATGTCGCCATCGACGCGGTAGAGGTCGGCCAGGTTGAGGCGACTGCCGCAGTCCATGGGGTTCCAGCGGATGGCGCCCTTGAGCGCCGCGGCTGCAGCGTCGTAGTCGCCCACGTGGACGTTGGCCAGGGCCAGGTCGTTGTAGAGGCGGTCGAGGGGCTCGCCCACGGAGCGCAGCTCGCGCGGGTCCTTCTCCACGCGGCGGTATGCCAGGCGCTCAAAGAGCGTGGGGAAGCTGAACCACTGCAGCTCGTCGGTGGTGGGGCAGTTCTTGTCCACGTACTCCTCGGCGTCCTCGGCAAGGCGGGCGAGAAGCTCTGCGGCCTGCTCGTCCTGACCCTGCAGCATGAGGCCCTCGCAGCGCTCGAGCTGCTCGGTGAGGCCGGTCTGGTCAGTCATCGATCCTCCAAGTCCAGGTGCCCTCCGGCACCGATGTTTCGCTCTGATTCTATAGCAGCCGTGGCGACAGCCGGGCGGCGTCCAGACAAGGCCGGGCCGCGGCTGCCGGCGGCTAGCGTCCGCGGCGCTCCGGCAGGCGGAAGTCTATCTGCCCGCGCGCGACGTCCACGCCGGCCACCTCCACCTCAACGGGCTGGCCCAAGCGCCAGACGGTGCCCGTGGACTCCCCCACCAGGGCCATGCGGTCCTCGTCGTAGGAGTACCACTCGTGGCCCAGGGACCGCACGGGGAGAAGCCCCTCCGCACAGGTCTCCTCCAGGCTCACGAAGACGCCAAAGCGCTCGCAGCCCGAGACCACGCCCCTCTCCACCTGCCCGACGCGACCCTCGTAGAGCTCGGCCATCTTGACCTTCTGCGAGTCCCGGGCGGCGGCGTCGGCGGTGCGCTCCATGGAGGAGCAGGACTCGCAGAGCTGCGGGAGCACGCGCTCGACGGCCCGCTGCTCGCGGCCGCCGTCCTTGCCGGCCAGGTGCGCCTTGAGCGCGCGGTGCACCACGTCGTCCGGGTAACGCCTGATGGGAGACGTGAAGTGGCAGTAGGCCTGGGCGCCCAGGGCGTAGTGGCCCTCGTTGTGCGGCAGGTAGGTGGCGCGGCGCTGGGCGCGCAGCAGAAGGGCGCTGGCCAGGTACTCCGCGCTGGTACCGCGGGCGCGGTCGAGCACGCGGGAGATGGCAAAGGGGTCTGCGGCAAGAAGCGCCGCGGCGTCGCCCTCCTCGAGGATGCCCATCTCCTCCAGGGGCAGGATAGTACGGCGCAGGTCCTCGGCGGAGGGCCGCTCGTGCACGCGGAAGGCGGCGGGCACCTCGGCGTCGGCCAGGATCTTGGCCACGCACTCGTTGGCAAGGAGCATGGCCTCCTCCACCAGGCCCGTCGCGCGGCTGCGCTGACGCACGGTGACGCCGGTGGGGTGGCCGTCGGCGTCCAGGGCCACCTTGGCCTCGCGCGTCTCGAAGTCGATGGCGCCGCGCTCGGCGCGCACGCGCTCGCGAAGCTCGCGGACCTGGTCCAGGACGCGCAGCATCTCTGCCAGCTGGTCCTTCTCGGCTGGGTCTGCGGGCAGGTCGGCGGCGGTGGAGCGTCCGCTCAGAAGGGCGTCCACCTCGTCGTAGCACAGGCGCGCGTTGGAGCGGATGGCCGAGCTCATGGCGGAGGAGCCCGTCACGCGGCCATAGGCGTCAAGCCGCATGCGGACCGTCATGGCCAGGCGGTCCTGGTGCGGGCGCAGCGAGCAGACGTCGTTGCAGAGGCGCTCGGGCAGCATGGGGATGACGCGGTCAACCAGGTAGACCGAGCAGGTGCGCGCCCGCGCGTCCAGGTCCATAGAGCTGCCCCAGGGCAGGTAATGCGTGACGTCGGCAATGTGGACGTCAAGCTCAAAGCCACCATCGGGCAGGCGACGGGCGCCAACCGCGTCATCAAAGTCGCGCGCGTCGGCGGGGTCAATGGTCACGCAGGGCACGTTGCGCAGGTCGCGGCGGCGCGGGTCCGCGGACAGGGCCTCCCCCACCGCAGGCACCACGTCCTCGGCCTCCGTCAGCGTGGCCGGCGAGAAGTCCGTGGCCAGGCCGTGGGAGGCAATGACGGACTCTATGTTCATGTCCAGCTCGTCGGCCGAGCCCACGCGGCGCTCCAGCGTCACCGTGGCGGCCGTGTAGCGCGTGGGGTACTCCGTGATGCGGGCCACCACGACGTCGCCCTCCGAGACGCCCAGCCAGCGCGGGCTGGGGTCCTCGGGCACCACAAAGAAGTCGTGGCCCATGCGGGTGTCCAACGGAACGACGGCGCCTAGGGGGCCGGCCTGGCCAAAGCGGCCAATGAAGGTCTGCGTGGCGCGCTGCAGGACGGAGTGGACGATGGCCTTGCGGCCACCCCTGCCGTCCGCCAGAAAGACCTGGACCTCGTCTCCGCTCATGGCCTCGCGCAGGCCCTGGCGCGCCAGGTCAAAGGTGCCCTCGGGCGTCTCCACCACGACCACGCCGGGACGCAGCACGCGCAGGACGCCGGTCAGTACCCGCCTGGGCTTGCGCGGCCCCTGCGTGCGGCCCCGCCTGGTGCTTCCGTGATGCGGCCTCTTGCGCGCCATGCTCTTCTCCCCACGTCCTGATGAAGCGACTTACAAAATGGGGGCGACGCGAATGGCTCGCGCCGCCCCCGAACTAGCCTGATGATACCCGGCCTAGACCTTGAGGTAACGCCTCATTGCCATGGCGGAGCCAAGAAGGCCAATGACCACGCCGATGCCCAGCAGCAGGCCGTAGGTGGCCCACATGGTGGTCGGGGCAATCTCAAACGAGAGGAAGCTCAGCGTGTCGGAGAGCTTGCTCAGCAGCACGTTGCTGCCGGCGGCCAGCGCGCCGATGGCCAGAAGCGCGGCGATAAGGGCCTCCAGTGTGCCCTCCATGAGGAAGGGCCCGCGGATGAAGCCGTTGGACGCGCCGACGAGCCTCATGATGGCAATCTCGCGCCTGCGGGCGGTGATGGCCAGGCGGATGGTGTTGTTGATGAACACGAAGGCCACGAAGGTCAGCAGCACGACGAGCGCCACGGCGGCAATACGGATGTAGTTGGCCACGCTGAACAGGCGCTCGACGGTCTGGCGGCCGTAGTTGACGTCGCCGGCGGGGTTGTCCGCGTCGTCGCAGATGGACTGGAAGTCGGAGTCCGCGATGATCTTCTGGGCGGTGTCCTCCACCTGCTGCGGGTCGGTCAGCTTGATGACCAGCGAGGCCGGCAGGGGGTTCTCGCCGTCAAGGGCTGCCACGGCGTCAGCCGCGTTGCGGTTGGACATGGACGTGCGGTACTCCTCGAGCGCCTGGTCCTTGTCCTTGTAGGTGACGGACTCGACGTTGTCCCAGCCCTGGACCTTGGCCTGGAAGGCCTTCACGGCGGACTGGTCGGCGTCGTCGGAGAGGAAGGCCTGGACGGTGACGGTGTCCTCGACGCTGCCCACCATGTTGTTGATCATGACGGAGCCAAGGACAAACAGGCCGATGATGAAGAGCGAGAGGAAGATGGTGACCACCGCGCCGAGGACCGTGGTCCAGTTGCGGCGGAAGTGGTGGCCGCACTCCCTCAGGGAGTAGCCGATGTTAGAGGGCGCCATAGTAGCCGTAGCCTCCCTTCTCCTGGTCGCGGACCACGTGGCCGGCCTCCAGGGCGATGACGCGCTTGCGCATGGAGTCGACCATCTCACGGTCGTGGGTGGCCATGACGACGGTGGTGCCGGCGCGGTTGATGCGGTCCAGCAGCTTCATGATGCCCAGCGAGATGGCCGGGTCGAGGTTGCCGGTGGGCTCGTCGCAAACCAGAAGCGGCGGGCGGTTGACCATGGCGCGGGCCACGGAGACGCGCTGCTGCTCACCGCCGGAGAGCTGGTCGGGGAACTTGTCCATCTTCTCGCCCAGGCCGACGAGGCGCAGCACCTCGGGGACCTGTGCCTTCACGACGGAGCGCGGCTTGCCGATGCACTCGAGGGCAAAGGCCACGTTCTCGTAGACCGTCTTGTCGGGCAGGAGCTTGAAGTCCTGGTAGACGGTGCCGATCTGGCGGCGCAGGTACGGGACCTTCTTGTTCTTCATCTTGCCCAGGTCCTGGCCGGCCACGATGATCTGGCCGCCGGTGGCGCGCTGCTCGCGCGTGATGAGGCGCAGCAGGGACGACTTGCCGGAGCCGGAGTGGCCGACAACGAAGACGAACTCACCGGGGTAGATGTCGAGGCTGACGCCGTCGAGAGCGGGCTTGTTGGGCTGGGCCGGGTAGACGAGTGATACGTTTTTGAACGAGATGGTCGGGACGCCGGTGCGAGAGACAGCCGGGGAGTCATCGCTGGCCAGGGGCGCGAAGACGCTGGTGAAGCCGGGCTGCTCGGTGGGATCTGCGGGCTCGCTCGCGGTGACAACGTGCACGGCCTCGGGCTCGTCGGCGCCGATCACGTCAAACTGACCGGTCGAGACGGGCGCGGGGGCAAATGCGTCATCTGCCGCGCTTGCCTGCGGATTGGCATCCGGTACGACGTTGAGCACGCGGCCCGTGTCGTCCGACCCCTGTCGCTCAGTGGTGCGAAAGTGGTTGGCCACAGGAGCTCCTTTTCCGATTATCGGATTGGGCAATACGGTCGCAATTCTACCAAAGGCCACGTAGAGACCCCGCGGCACACACAGGGCCGCCACACAGAAGGGACCTTCTCACCATAAAGGCAAGAAGGTCCCAGGTCAGGCGAGAAGTGCGCTTTGCCTGTTGCCGGGCTGCTACTGGGCAGCGACGACCTTGGCCCAGTCGGCGTCGAAGGAGGCCATGCCCTGGTCGGTCAGGGGGTGCTTCAGGCACTTCTTGAGGGCGCCGAAGGGCACGGTGGCAATGTCGGCGCCCATGAGGGCAGCCTGGGTCACGTGGTTGGGCGTGCGGACGGAGGCGGTGATGATCTCAACCTCGTCGTCCACGTTCTTGCCGGTCCAGTCGTAGTTCTGGATGCAGGTGACGACGTTGGCCAGCTCGGAGATGCCGTCCTCGCCGATGTCATCAAAGCGGCCGACGAAGGGGCTGACGTAGCGGGCGCCGGCGTTGGCGGCAAGAAGCGCCTGCGGGGCGGAGAAGATCAGCGTCATGTTGATGCGGACGCCCTCGGCGGCCAGCGTGTGGGTGGCGGCCAGGGACTCGGCGCAGATCGGCAGCTTGACCACGATGTTGGGGGCCAGGGAGGCCAAGTGGCGGCCCTCCTCGATCATGCCCTCGGTGGTCTTTGCCTGGGACTCCGCGGAGACGGGCAGCTCACCACACATCTTGGCAATCTTGACCATGTGGTCCTCGAAGTCGGCGAGCTTGCCGCCCGTGCGGGCATAGAGGCTCGGATTGGTGGTGACGCCGGCAAGGCAGCCCCAAGAGAGCGCCTCGCGGATCTCGTCGAGGTCAGCGGTATCGATGAAGAACTTCATGCAATCCCCCTTCAGTTTTGTGTGCTCTTCTCTGCGGTGGCTGGCATGGAATCGGTTCCACAGCCACGTGCTTAGAGGATACACCCTATGCAGGTGGGGCGTGGCGCGCGGAAAGGTGCGGGGCGACCGGGAGCCACGATTTTGAGGCTTTGGCACGGATTCAGGCCCAAGCGCCACGGATTTGAGGGTAAGACACGGATTTCCTGCCCCACCCTCGAATCCGTGGCGCACACCCCGACGCCCACCTCGACCCCGCCCACAACAAAAGGCCGCGCCTCCACCCGAGACTTCGGGCGGCGGCGCGGCTCGATCAAAGCTCGCTGTGGCGAGAAGCGCTACTTCATGCTGGCGCGGGTCTGGTCGATGATGCGGCGGACCTGGGCGGCGTTGGCGGCGATTTCGTCAGCGGTACCCTTGGTCAGCAGGCTGCCCATGCCATAGCACTCGGCGCCGGAGCGGACCCAGGTCTCAAGGTTGTCGAGGTTGATGCCGCCGGAGATCATGAGGGGCATCCAGGGCGTCGGGGTCTTGAACAGGCCCACGAGCTGCGTGCCGTAGGTGTTGGAGATGGGGAAGCACTTGATGAAGGCGGAACCAATGGAGAGGGCGTGGTTGGCCTCGGTCATCGTGGTGCAGCCGGGGGCGTAGGGGATCTGGTACAGGTTGCAGATCTGCGCGACCTCGTCGCTCATCATGTTGGCGACGATGAACTGCGCGCCAGACATGATGGCCATGCGGGCGGTGGTGGCCTCCATGACGGTGCCCGCGCCGACGATCATCTCGTCGCCGAACTTCTCCTTGATGCCCGCGATGACCTCGCCGGCGTTGGGGAGAGTGTAGCTGATCTCCATGGCGTGGACGCCGCCCTTGATGAGGCCCTCGGCAATCTCGCAGCCGCGCTCGACGGTGGGAACGCGCACGACGGCAAACGCGCCGGTCTCGTACAGGGCCTTGGTGACGGAAGCCTTCTGAAGAATCATTTCTTGAATCTCCTTACGGAATTGCAAACTCTAACGGTCTCTAGCCGCTTGGCGAGAAGCCCGTCCTACTTGTGGGCGATGCCGTAGTGGTCGAGCATGGCGATGCACTTCTCGTCGATGCCCTCGGCCACCTCGGTGACGGGGAAGCGGGCCGGGCCCACCTCGTAACCGGCCAGCTCCAGGGAGCGCTTGAGGGTCTGCGGGGTGGAGCCCAGGTGCAGGACGTCGCGGATCGGCTCGATCTCGGCCTGCAGGCGCTCGGCCTCGGCGGCGTCACCGGCCTCGAGGGCGCGCCACAGGTTGACGACGACCTCGGTGATGAGGTTGGCAGTGCCGGCCACGGCACCCGCGGCGCCCATGGCGTGGACGGCAGAGATCTTGCCGTCGGAGCCCACGAGGACGTCGACGTCGTTGCCCTTGGCGGCGTCGATGTAGCCCTGGAGGTTCTCGAGGTTGCCGGAGCTGTCCTTGACGCCCTTGACGTTGTCGATCTTGGCGAGCTCGGCCACGACCTCGGGGGCGATGTTCTTGCCGGTGCACTTGGGGATGTTGTAGAGCATGACGGGGATCTTCACGCTCTCGGCGACCATGGTGAAGTAGTTCTTGAGCTGGTCGTCGCTGATGCCCATGAAGTACGGGTTGATGACGGAGAGGGCGTCGGCGCCAATGGCCTCGGCCTGCTTGGACATCTCAATGGCCTCGCGGGTGGAGCAGGCGCCGGTGCCCACGTAGACGGGCACGCGGCCGTTGACCTTCTCGATGACGAACTTGGAGAAGGCGATCTTCTCCTCGGGAGTGCAGACAAAGAACTCGCCGTTGGAGCCAAAGGTGAAGATGCCGTCGGCACCGGCGGCGATGATCTTCTCGACGAGCTTCTCGCCGGCCTCGTAGTTGATGGTCTGGGCATCGTCACGGTTGAACGGGGTGACGATGGGAACGATGACGCCCTGGAACTTGGACATTGAATCTCCTCTTGGTGTCTTTCTGTGTTGCTGGCCAGCTCAGGCGCTGGCGAGAATGGCTACTTGCCCTCGCGGATGGAGGCGCCCAGGGCTCCGCCGGGGTGCCACTTGACGTACTGCTTGGGGTCAAGGCCGAATTCGTTCTGCAGCAGGATGGAGAGGCACTGGAGCTCGATGATCTCGGCCAGGATGGAGGCGCGCGGCGGCTTGTTCATGGAGTCGCCCTCCTGGTCGACGCCGGCGATGAGCGCGACCTCGGCCTCCTTGGCAAGCCAGCTGTCGGGGTTGCCGGTGAGGGCGATGATGTGCACGCCCACGCCCTTGAGGCAGGTGACGGTGCTCTTGAGCTCGCCCGTCTCGCCGGAGTTGGAGATGGCAATCACGACGTCGCCGGGGCGGGTCTGGCCGGCGGAGCCGTGGACGCACTCGGTGCCGTGAAGCTCGTAGGTGGGGGTGCCGGTGGAAGAGAACAGGGAAGCGGCGTAGCCAGAGACGTGGCCGGGCTTGCCGATGCCGGTGACGTGCAGGCGGTTGCCCTTGGCCTCGGCGTCAAGGATGAGCTGCTTCGCGGCGGAGAGGGCCGCAAAGTCAATGCCCGCGACGTACTTGTCCACGGACTCCTTGGCAATGCTCAGGAACTCCTGAACCTGCTCCTTATCTGTTGCCATGCTATTCCTCCTTCATTTCTGGGCCCACGCGCGGAGGGCCCACCGATAAGCGATTGGTAGCGTGCGGGCGACTAGCTACGCTCGTTCACGCGGTGCTCCCTCATGACGTCCTTGATCTGGGCGGCAAGGCCGTCCAGGGAGTCCTTCATGAAGGGACGATTGATGTCAACGAGCTGGTAGCCGGAGGGGTGGGTGACCCAGTTGCCGGCAAGCAGCAGGCGCAGCGAGCCGCCCTGGCGGATGAGCTTGTAGTTCTTGATGTCCTTGTAGGCCACGACCTGGGTCTTCTTGGGGTCGGACTTGAGGTACAGAAGGACGTTGCGGCGGCCGAAGTCAACCACGTGCACGCGGGAGGCGTAGCGGCTGAAGCGCTTGCCCATGCCCTTGCACACAAACCAGACGGCCGTGAGGTCAAAGATGAGCACGAGGAGAAGGACCACGTTGCCGGTGATGTTGGCGGCGGCCCAGGCGCCCAGCGCCACAAAGAGAAGCGCGATGGAGATGGCCAGCATGCCCAGACCCTGCAGCAGCAGGCGCTTGCGGTCCTCCTCAACCTCAAGCTCCATCTCCTCGTCGGGGAGCTCGGGGTCGGCGGGCTTCTCCACGCCGATGCCGAGCATGTCCTCAAGGACGTTCTCGGAGACGGCCTTGGCGGTGTCGGCCGCGCTCATCTTCTGCTCGTCAGCCTTGGTTCCGACCTTGGCGGCCTCGGCGACTGACCTCTTCTTGGAGTTCTTGGACATGTCTCACCTTCTGTGGCAGGGCTGCTACTTGGCCTGCGCGCGGATCTTCTGGTACTCAAAGGCCGCGCCGGCAAGCGCGTCTCTGAGGATGTGCGTGTCGATTGAGGAGACCATGAGGTTAATGTTCCCCGCATACCTGGCGAGAAGAGCGTTCCCGCCAATGATGCCAAAGCCCTTGCCAGCGGCGGCGCAGGCGGCTTGGACCTCGTCGATGAGCGCAAGCTCCTCGGGGCAGCCTACCTCGTCGGGGCGACCCATGGAGATGGCCAGGTCGCAGGGGCCGACGATGGCGGCGTCAAGACCGGGGACGGCGAGGATGTCACGGACGTTGCGGACGCCCTCGACGGTCTCGATCTGGGCGATGGCAAGCGTGGAGACATTGGCGCGGGACATGTTCTGGGCGTGGTGGCCGCTGGGGCCATAGCCCGTGTGGGCGCCGCCGGAGTAGCTGCGCGCGCCGACGGGAGGGTACTTGGCCCACTGGACCAGCTGCCTTGCCTGCGCAGCGGTCTCGACCATGGGGACCATGACGCCAGAGGCGCCCAGGTCAAGCATCCTGGAGACGTCGGCCCTCGCGAGCTGCGGGGCACGGACGATGGAGGGGATCCCGAGCGAGTTGCCCAGCAGCATGACGCTGCTCAGGCGACTCCGGTCAATGTCGCCATGCTCGCCATCGAAGAAGAGGAAGTCAAAGCCGGCGGCCTGGGCCATGAGGACCACGGGTGCCTGGTCAAGAACCTGGACGAAGAGACCGCCGAGCTGCTTGTGCGCGATGTCCTCAAGACCCATGTTCTTCTCCCCTCTTGGATGGTGGCGGCGATTGCCGTACTTGCTAAACGTTTGATGCGATACAAGCGAGGGCGCCCGTGGGGCTACCACGGGCGCCCTCGGCATTAGACCTCAGAGCTGAGTAGGTAGTGCATTCCCGAGACCAGGCTTAGGCGAAGATGCTGCCGATGCCGTAGATGATGGAGCCGACGATGTTGTAGTCGACGTTCGGGAAGGAAGCGCCAGCGATTCCCAGGTTGGCGAAGGCCGGGTACAGGACCAGCGGACCAGCGCAGAGAACGATGCCGACGAGGAAGGAGCCCAGCAGGGCGCCACGCCAGCCACCGTAGGCGTAACCGCAGACGCCGCAGGTGCCGCCGGAGAAGAAGCAGATGCCGGCAGCGGGGATCATGATGGTCTCGCTGTGGAAGGCAACCATCAGAGCCATGGCGACAAGGCCACCGAGGAAGGAGCCAATGAAGCCGATGATGACGGCGTTAGGAGCAAACGGGAAGATGGCGGGGCAGTCCACGGCCGGCTTGGCATCCGGGATGAGCTTCTCGGAGATGCCGACGAAGGCAGCGGTAATCTCGGCGATGAACTGACGGACGCCGTAGACCAGGACGGACATGCCGGCGGCGAACTTGAGGCCAGCGAGGAACGGCCAGATCCACCAGACGTCGTTGCCGAAGTAGGAGGTGAAGGCCTTGCCGTTGGCGAGCTGGTCACCAAAGTGGCCGGTGAAGAAGCAGGCGAGGGTCACGATGTAGAACAGCACGACCATGAACAGGGCCACGGAGAAGACGAAGTCCTTGAAGAGCTTGAAGAACTCGGGGAGCTGCTTCTCCTCCTTCTCGGTCTCGGACTCGTTCTTCTTGGCGAAGAGCTTGCCCACGTAACCGGAGAAGGCGTAGCCGATGCAGTTGAAGTGGCCGATAGCGATGTTGTCGGTGCCGGTCAGCTTGTTAACGAAGGGCTGGCACAGAGAAGGCAGGGCAGCACCGCAGAAGCCGAGGACGACGCCACCGAGGATGACGGTGACGAACATCGGAGCGCCGAGGGCGATGAAGACCAGGGCCAGGACGCAGGCAAAGTACAGGAAGTGCTGACCGGTCAGGAAGACGGCCTTGAACGGGGTGATCTTGGCGAACACCAGGTTCATGATGAAGCCGAGGACCATGACCAGGGCGACCTCGGTGCCGTAGGTGTTCAGGGCGAGGGCGGTAGCGACCTCGACCTGCGTCACGACGCCGGACACCTGGAAGGCGCGGCTGAACATGTCAGAGAAGATGGTGATCTGAGCGCTCATGGCGTCAGAACCGATGTTGAAGATGAGGAAGCCGATGATGGTCTTCACGGTGCCCGAGAAGACGTCAACAGCGGACTTTTTCTGCAGCAGGAGGCCGACGAGGGCGATGACGCCCATGATGACGGCCGTGTCCCTGAGCTGCATGAGAATAGCGTTGACCATTGCTGTTCTCCTTTCAGCGAGACTTGATGTTGGCAGGACCTACTCAGATAGGAATCTCAAAATGAGCGCAAGACTCACCACCCACCCGATTTGGCGGGTGGTGAGCTTAGAACCAAATTGAAGAAAAGGGATTGGTGCCGAAGTTATCTACTCGGCGTGCTCGGCGAGCCAGGCCTCGAGCTTCTGCTTCATCTCGGCCTTGTCGACGATGTTGGTGATGCCGATGGCGGAGGGAACGCGCTCGTCGGCGTTGAGCTCATCGGTGAGGTCGGACATGGTGATGACCAGGTCGCCGGTGAAGCCGATGAGGGAGTCGAGGTTGCCGTGCTCGGTCTCGACGGGGAGGTTGTTCTCCTTGATGACCTGATCGATCTTGATCTTGAGCATCATGGAAGAGCCCATGCCGGCGCGGCAGCAAACGAGAGCGTGATAGGTCTTGGCCATTTTCTTTACTTCCCTTCCTTAGCGTGGACGAGGTCCACGACATCCTTAGGCGTAGCGGCGCTCTCGAGCTGAGCGAAGAAGTCAGGGTCGCTCAGGAGCTCGACCAAGGACTGCAGGGCGCTCAGGTGGCTATCGGAATCCTTGGCGGAGAGCGGGAACAGGAACTTCACCGGATCATTGTCGGCAGAGCCAAACTCGACCGGCTCCTTCAGGGTCACGATGCCCACGGCAGACTCCAGGGCGCCGGACTCCGGACGGGCGTGCGGCAGCGCGACGTGCTCGGTGATGACGATGTAGGGACCGAGCTCGTTGACACCCTTGACGATGTCGTCAACGTAGGCCGGCGTGACCTTGCCGGCGTCGACCAGCAGCTGGGCGGACTTCCTGATGGCGTCCTCCCAGTCAGAGGCCTCCACGTTGAGCGCGACGAGGCTCTCGTCCAGAAGATCGCTCAACAATGCACTCACCTCGACTTTCCTAGTCGTTCTCGTCCTGCCCCTCCGCGCCTTTGCGGGCGGGCCTGGGGACAGGCCTTATTAACGTTCATTAATTTCGTGCTTTTGGGCCTTCTTGTCAACGATTTTTTCATATTTTGCGCTCTTTTTCTCCTCGCAAAATTGCTTCGCTAATATTTTTATGACGAGAGAAATCGATTCTACACCTGTGATATTCGAACGGTTATTCTCTAGATAACAGCAGGTAGATGCGTTGTTAATGAGTTTTATGCTCGTTTTATAAGAACGTTCGTTAATAAAAGACAGGTAGGACTTTGACACTTGTCGCGTATGTTTGATTTATCTAATATATATGGTTGTTTGAGCGTTCTACAGGACGCAACAATCATATAGATCGACCTCGGAGGACCGGTTAGATGAAGCGCAGCAAGGCTCTTGTGGCAAGCAGGAGAGACGAGATCACGGCGATTCTGGAGAGGCGCGGGCAAGTTAGCGTCGCCGAGCTGGCGAAGCACTTTGACGTCTCTGCCCTCACCATCCGCCGCGACCTTGACTATCTGGAGAGCCAGCAGGTGCTCACGAGGCAGTACGGCACGGCCACGCTGCTGAACCCCTTCGGCCGCCCGTCGGGCTCCCGTCAGATCCGCGCCAACAAGGCCATCGCGCGGGAGGCTGCCCGCCACGTGGAGGACGGTGACTGCATCTTCATCAACACCAGCTCCACGGCACTGGGCCTGCTGGAGTTCATCACCGCTCAGGACGTCACCGTCATCACCAACAACGGCAAGGCGCTCATGCTGGAGGAGCGCCAGAACGTGTCCGTGCTTCTGACCGGCGGAGAGATCAGACCGCCGCGCGCCTCCATGACCGGAGAGATTGCCATGGAGACCATCAAGCGCGTGACCGCGGCAAAGAGCTTCCTGGGATGCACGGGCCTCTCGGCAAACTTTGGCCTCACGAGCGCCACCTCACCGGAGCCCGCCATCAACAGCGTCATGCTGGAGCACTCAAAGCAGCACGTCATTGTGGCCGACTCGTCAAAGATCGGCCTGACCTCAAGCTTCCAGTTTGGCTCCATCGACGAGATCGACCTGCTCATCACCGACACGGGCATCTCAGACGACCAGGTGCAGCTCCTCAAGGCCTACGGCGTCAAGGAGATCGTGCGTGTGGAGCCGGTTCTCTCCCCCATTGATTACGATCCCATCACCGCCATGCGCTAGCGGACTTCTCGCCGCTTGGCCCGCGGATTGCATGCGATTTTGGACGCCGCCGGCACCGTCACGGACCACAACCGCGTGCAAAGGGCGGCTGCGGCTAGCCCTCGATGCTGCCGAAGCCCTCGCCAAAGGCCTCGTGGACCTCGGAGATGATGACGATGGCCTCAGGGTCCGCCTCTGAAACGATCTGCTTCAGGCGCGGGGTCTGGGAGCGTCCCAGCACACAGAAGAGCACGGGGCGGTCGTTGCCACTCCAGACGCCGCGGGCCTGCAGCTCGGTGCAACCGCGGTTGAGGTCGTACATGATGGCGTTGGCGATCTCCGCATGGCGCTCGGAGATGATGTAGGCGGCTCGCTCGGCACGGGGGCCGTCCACCACGGCGTCAATCACCTTGCCGCAGATGTACATGGCAATGGCCGCGTACAGCGCGTTCTCAATGGAGAAGACCGGCGCGGAGAGCGCGATGATGGCGCCGTCCACGAGCATGACGGCCGTGCCGAGCGGCATACCCAGGCGCTTTGCAATGAGCTGCGCCACAATATCCGTGCCGCCGGTGTTGCCGCCGGTCCTGAAGACCAGGCCCAGGCCGATGCCCGTGATGACGCCGCCCCAGAGGGAGCAGAGCAGCAGGTCACCGTTGCCTAGGACCGGGAGCACCGGCACCAGAGCGTCCGTGAACAGGCCGCACGCAATGATGCCGGCGATGGTGCGGACGATGTAGCCGCGGTTGCCCGACCGTATGACCAGCAGCAGCAAGAAAACGTTCATCACGATGGTCTGCATGCCGACGGGCAGGTAGAAGCCAGCGGCGCCGGCCAGGGCGTAGAACACCGTGGCCAGGCCCGTGACGCCGCCGGCAGCCAGGCCGTTGGGCACCTCGAAGCAGTCAACGCCCACGGCAAAGACCGCCGAGCCCAGGATGATGAGAAGCGCGTCCCTCACGTAGACGCGCCAGCGCGCGGGACTCACTGCTGCCCCCCGCCACCCGTTGACCAGCGGTGGTAGCCGACGATGAACTTGTCCAGGTCTCCGTCGGAGAGGACGGAGTCCACGTTGCCCGTCTCCACGCCCGTGCGCAGGTCCTTGACCATCTGGTACGGATAGAGCACGTAGCTGCGGATCTGGTTGCCAAAGCCGATGTCGGTCTTGGGGCCGCGCAGCTCGTCGATCTCCTCAGCGCGACGGGCGAGCTCCATCTCGTACAGGCGGCTCTTGAGGACGCCCATGGCAAAGGCCTTGTTCTGGATCTGACTGCGCTCGTTCTGGCAGGTGACCACGATGCCCGTAGGCAGGTGGGTGATGCGGACGGCGGAGTCGGTGGTGTTGACGCCCTGGCCGCCGTGGCCGTGGGCGTGGAAGACGTCTATGCGCAGGTCGTTGGGGTCAATCTCGACCTCGACGTCATCCGGCAGGACGGGCAGGACCTCCACGCCGGCAAACGTGGTCTGGCGTCGCTTCTTGGCGTCCGTGGGAGAGATGCGCACCAGGCGGTGCACGCCCTGCTCGGCGCGAAGCATGCCGTAGGCGTTCTTGCCGCTCACCGTGAACATGGCGCGGTCGAGGCCGATGACCTCGCCGGGCTCGGCGTCGTTGACCGTGACGGACCAGCCGCGGCGATCGCAGTAGCGCTGGTACATGCGGAAGAGCATCTCGCACCAGTCTTGCGCCTCAAGGCCGCCCTGGCCAGGCGTCACCGTCACGATGGCGTCGCCGTGGTCCAGCTCGTCGGTGAACCAGCTTGAGAGCTCGAGCTCCGAGAGGTCCTTCTCCAGGGAGTCCGCCAGCTCGGCAGACTCGGCGAGAAGATCCTCGTCCTCGGTCTCAAGGCCCAGCTCGTAGGCCGCGAGGGCGTCATCCAGCTTGGCATGGGCAGCCTCGATGCCTGCGACGTCGTCCTTTGCCGCGACAAGGCGCGCCATGACTTCGCGGGCATGGGCCGCGTCATCCCAGAACCCCGGGGCCGCGCTCGCGGCCTCGAGGTTGGCCACGTCTCCGCGGCGCTCGTCTATGTGCAGGTACCCCTCGACCTCGGTGAGCCTTGCGGCCAGGGCGTCGAGGGTCTCCTTGGTCACGTCAGCCATCTATCGGGTCCTGCCGTGACAGTTCTTGAACTTCTTGCCGCTGCCGCAGGGGCAGGGCTCGTTGCGGCCCACGTTGGCGTAGGGGTCCGGGTCCTCGGACTTACGATAGGTCCTGGGCTTGTCCGCGCCGGGGTTCTTGCCCTGGGGCGCCGATGGCATGCCGGGGGCCTTGGGGGCAGCAGACATGCGGCGGGGTCCCTGGTCGCCGTCGACCTCGGAGGGGCCGGAGTACTGGGCGCCGCGGAGCTCCGCGGGCTCGGCGTCGGGTGCGGTGGGAGCCGGCGCGGGACGGTCCACCACCTCGATGCGCAGGATGGTGCGCAGGAAGTCCTCGTACATGGTGTTGACCAGCTCGGAGAAGGCAGCGTACGCCTCGCTCTTGTACTCAACCAGCGGGTCCCTCTGGCCAAAGCCGCGCAGGCCGATGCCGGTCTTGAGGTAGTCCATCTCCTGCAGGTAGGACATCCAGCGCGTATCGATGACGCGCAGCATGACCTGGGAGGACAGCATGTGCATGGGCTTCTCGCCGATGCGCTCGGACTTGGCGGCAAAGCAGGCGTCGACGAACTTGTCGACGGTCTCCATGACCTCGCCCTGGTCGGCCTCGTCGGAGACCTGCGGCACCTCCTTGGAGCCGGTGAGCTCGGTGAGCCACTTGGCAAGGCCGCGGGCGTCCCACTCCTCTGTGGACGCGTTCTCGGGGCAGAACTCCTCCACCTTGCGCTGGACGGTGTCGTAGGTGACCTCGTCGATGTGAGCCATGAGGTCCTTGCCGTCCAGTATCTTGTTGCGCTCCTCGTAGATGACCTGGCGCTGCGTGTTCATGACGTTGTCGTAGTCAAGGACGTTCTTGCGCATGGCGAAGTTGACTTCCTCGACCTTGCGCTGGGCGCTCTCGACGGCCTTGGTGACCATCTTGGCCTGGATGGGCTGGTCATCCGGCATGCCGGTCTTGACCATCATGTCAGAGATCTTGTCCATGCGGTCTCCGCCAAACAGGCGCATGAGGTCGTCCTCCAGCGAGAGGTAGAACTGGGTCTCGCCAGGGTCTCCCTGACGGCCGGAGCGGCCGCGGAGCTGGTTGTCAATGCGGCGGCTCTCGTGGCGCTCGGTGCCGATGACGCACAGGCCGCCCGCGGCGACAACGTGCTCGCGCTCGGTGGAGCAGATGCCCTTTGCCTCGGCCAGGGCATCGGCACGCTGCTCGGGGATTGCCTCGGCGGGGTCGACGTCGTGCTGGCGCAG
The DNA here is from genome assembly GCA_905215465.1 of uncultured bacterium. Taxonomy (GTDB): domain Bacteria; phylum Actinomycetota; class Coriobacteriia; order Coriobacteriales; family Atopobiaceae; genus Paratractidigestivibacter. The sequence continues at coordinate 71,971 of CAJMPT010000002.1, forward strand.
AATGTCCTCGGCGATGAGGTCGGGGTTGCCGCCCAGCAGGATGTCCGTACCACGGCCGGCCATGTTGGTGGCGATGGTGACGGCACCCTCGCGGCCGGCCTGGGCCACAATCTGTGCCTCTCGCTCGTGGAACTTGGCGTTGAGCACGTTGTGCTTGATGCCGCGCTTGTCCAGGATGCGGGAGAGGCGCTCGGAGTTCTCGATGGAGACGGTGCCCACCAGGCAGGGCTGGCCGTTGGCGTGACGGGCGGCCACGTCCTCGGCCACGGCGTTGAACTTGGCCTCGATGGAGCGGTAGACCAGGTCGTCGTGGTCAACGCGGATGACGGGCTTGTTGGGCGGAATGACCTGGACGGGGATGTGGTAGACCTCGCGGAACTCGGAGTCCTCGGTCATGGCGGTACCCGTCATGCCGGAGAGCTTGTCGTACATGAGGAAGTAGTTCTGCAGGGTGATGGTGGCCAGCGTCTGGTTCTCTTCGCGGACGATGACGCCTTCCTTGGCCTCGATGGCCTGGTGCAGGCCCTCGGAGTAGCGCCTGCCCTCCATGATGCGGCCGGTGAACTCGTCGACGATCTTGACCTCGCCGTCGGTGACCACGTACTGCTGGTCCCTGTGGAACATGTACTGGGCCTTGAGCGCCTGCTGCAGGTGGTTGACCAGCTGGCCGGAGGCGTCGGCGTAGATGTCATCGATGCCCAGGGCACGCTCGATCTTCTTCAGGCCGTCGTCGGTGGCGGCGATGGTGTGCTTGGCCTCGTCCATCTCAAAGTCCACGTCGGGCGTGAGGCCGCGGACGGCGCGGGCAAAGTCCTTGTAGGTGCTGGCGGACTTGGTGCCGGCGCCGGAGATGATGAGCGGCGTGCGGGCCTCGTCGATGAGGATGGAGTCGGCCTCGTCCACGATGGCGTAGTGGTGGCCGCGCTGGACGCGCATGTCGGACCTGGTGACCATGTTGTCGCGCAGGTAGTCAAAGCCAAACTCGGAGTTGGTGCCGTAGGTGACGTCGGCCTCGTAGGCGGGCTTCTTCAGGCTGAGCTTCATGCCGTTCTGCAGCAGGCCCACCTTCATGCCCATGAAGCGGTAGATGCGGCCCATCCACTCGCTGTCTCGCTTGGCCAGGTAGTCGTTGACCGTGACGATGTGGACGCCCTCGCCAGGGATGGCGTTGAGGTAGCCGGCCAGCGTGGAGACGAGCGTCTTGCCCTCGCCGGTCTTCATCTCGGCGATGGTGCCGCGGTGCAGGGCAATGGCGCCGATGACCTGCACGTCAAAGTGGCGCATGCCCACGGTGCGCAGGGAGGCCTCCCTCACGGCGGCAAAGGCCTCGGGGAGAAGGTCGTCCAGGGTCTCCCCGTTCTGGTAGCGCTCGCGGAAGATGGCGGTCTGTGCGGAGAGCTCCTCGTCGCTCATGGCGTGGAAGCGCGGCTCCAGCTCGTTTACCTCATCGGTGATGCGCCTGTACTCCTTGAGCTCCTTGTCGGAGCCAAAGGAGAGGATCTTGGAGAGAAAGTTCGCCATTTGATTCCCTCTGGAATTCGAGGCGGCCAACCGGCCACCGGTTGCAATCAGCTCTTAACTTTAACCGCCCTTCGGCAAACTGTCCCCAGCTATGGGAGCTGTCACTAAAAGCGCACCCGTTGGATGCGCCCTAGACCGGCAGTGCCTCGGCCGATGACGCCGCGCCCCCTCGCTACCCCTGCATGAGGAGGCGATTGTCATCCTCCCCGCCCAGAAGCTCCGACGGCAGCTCCTCGACCTCTTGCTCCCCCTCGACCAGCAGCCTACGGTGCTCGTAGCGCTCCTGCGCCGAGAAGCCCATGGTCCTGCTGGCAAGGTCGCGCAGCTCGCGCGAGGGCGGGAGCTTGCGGAGGCGGACCACGCGCCGCGCGTACTTCTCGTACTCGACAGCCGCCTCCGAACCGCGGCCAGACGCCTTCAGCGCGCGCATGTAGGCCATGAAGGCGTCCTCGCGCATGTCGTCCGCGCCCACCGCCTCTCGGCCAAAGGAGACCGCAAGGCCGTCCCGGCCCGTCTGGAGGGCTGTGTCTGCACCCGCGACCAGCGCGCCGACGTAGAGCGAGCGGAGCTCGGCCCGCCTCGTGGAGATGAGTCCGGAGGCGTCCACGGTGGGGCGGCAGAGGTCTCCGCCGTAGAGCTCCTCGGCCCTTCTCGCCGCACGGATGGTGGTCGCGGGGTCACGGCGCTCCAGGGCCAGCTTTGCCCAGGCCTCGAACTCGTTGACGTCGCAGCTCACCAGCGACCGGTCGAGCGCCAGGGACTTCTGGGCCTTGCTGACCGAGAAGACGTCCAGGGCCGGATCAATCTCCTTCACGGCGCCCCGTATAGCCGTGGTTGCCTGGTAGAGCCTGGAAGATCCCTTTTCCATGGTGTCCTCGGGCCACACCTGGGCTATGACCTCGTAGCGGCGGGCGCTCATCTTGTCCTTGAGCAGCAGGTACTCGAGGACGGTCCGCGCGTCCCTGCGATCAAGCCGCCCGTCTGCCATGAGCTTGCCGTCCACCTTCATGGAGAAGGTGCCGAGCAGACACACCTCAACGCGGCGATGCTCGGCGCCCTCCGTGGGGAGCGGCCCGCTCGGGACGGGAGGGGTCTCCGCCGAGGCGGCGCACTCGAGTTCCGCGCTCTCCCAGCGCTCCTCGAGCTCGGCCGCCCGCGCACGCCACTCACGGGGCATCTGCTCTCTGAGCAGGGACGATACGTCTCCCAGGTCACGGCTCAGAAGCACGATGGCCCACATCACTCCCGAGGGTGGCGAGGGCGAGACTATGGCCACGCCGTTGGCGGAGAGCGCCGCCGAGACCACGTCTGCCAGGGCGCCCACGTCCTCGCAGGTCCACGGGTCGCCGCCAAAGTCAAAGCCAAAGCCCGTCCTTGCCGCCGCCAGCGCGCAGACAACGCGCGAGAGGTCGTGAGCGTATCCCCTCCCCGTCTGCGAGCCGACCCTTGCCAGTAGTCGACCCCTCAGGGACGCCTGGGCGTCATTGCCGACCTTGAGGTCGCGCAGGACCGCAATTCCGAGCGCCAGCGCGCGGCCAAGCGAGTTCTCGCACTTCTCGCAGGCCAGGACGGCAGCCGCGACCTCTTCCGCGCTCACCCGGGCACCGGCCACCATCCTGGCGGCGCAGCGAAGGGCACCCACCGAGCTAGAGATGCCCCTGCACCCCAGCGAGGTAGCCAGGGCCTCCGCCTCGCCCACGGAGGAGTACGCGGTCTCCACCTCGCCCAGCGCAAGGCTGCAAAAGGCCCGGTCTTGGGCAAGGAGCAGGGAGGCCACCCCACCGACGTCGGCATCGGGAGAAGAGCCCATGAGCGCGAGCACGTCGGAGAAGCGGCCCTTGCCAATGAGCGCGAGGGCCCTGAGGTGCAGCACCAGACCGCGCCCGACGGGGCCCAGGTCATCAGTGACGCCATCAAGGTGCCGAATGCGAGACTGTGATCCCCGGGCCTCCATAAAGAGGCGGAGCGTTGCGTCGTCCAGCCGATGGGTGCGGCCCGCAGGCACGTGTGGCCGCTGCGCCGGCCGCGAGGAGGGCCTGGTCAGCGCCAGCAGCACCTGCTTGACCAGCTTCACGTGCTCCGGATCTGTGCACGCGCATGCGTCCTCGTCCGCAAGGGCGTCCCTCACAAGGCGCCAGGCCCCTGCGTTGAGAAACCCGGAGGAGTAGCTGAGCACGAGGTCATGCACCACCGCCGGTTCAGCGACCTCCGCCACCAGCATTGCCCTCCGGAAGTCCCCGCGCTGGGCCAGAAGGCGCATCGCCCTTGACGCGGCCAGCTCGCCTGCGCGGCCCACGTCGCGCACCGTACCCAGACAGGCGGAGAGAAGCTCCAAGTCATCTGAGCCAAGGGCGTCGTACGTCGAGAGGTCGGCGGAGACGCCGAGCAGCGGAGTCAGGCGCATGAGGTCGTACGCGTAGTCCTCGGCAAACAGGCCAAGCGCCGATGCGGCACCCTCGAGGCTCCCCTTCCCGACCAGGAGCATGAAGGCCCTGATGGACTGCTCGTCCGGGGCGAGCGTTCCCCGAAGCATCTTGCTGACGGCCGTGGCACAGCGTTTGTAGTAGGCAGGCGGCAGGGGCCCGATCCCCTCCTTCCAGCCGCAGGCGGCCAGGCATTCACCGAGGGGCTGGATGCCGCGCGTCACTCGTGCAAGGGTGCGGCCGCCGGCCATGGCCTCCAAAGACGTCTTCAGGTCCATGGCAAGGTCCGCCGTGGTGAGCGTCACCGCCTCGTCGAGCTGCTCGAGCAGCTGCTCAGCCTCCGGCAGGACGCTTATGACGACAAGGGCGCAGGTCTGCGCGACCTTCCGGATGGCGCGCACCTGGCGCTGGACGTGGGCCTCGTCGGAGGGCGGGAGCGACTCGAGAAAGACGGCCATCCTGGGCGCGGCAGCCTCGGCCGCAAGGCCGTTGGAGAAACGTACCAGGGTGCGCGTCGCCCGCTCCGGATCTTGCGTGCCAAAATTTCGAAACCGAACGAGGAGCTTCTCGCGACCAAATCCCGCCTTGAGTTCCTCGATGAACTTGGCGCCGCCAAGGCCAGGTTCCGCGCAGAGGCCCACCATCTGGTGGCCCGACGACGTGGAGGCGTTTGCTACGATGCGCCGTGCCAGAGTGTACTCGTAGCGCAGCGCACCCTCCGCGCCGCGGCCACCCTTCTTCCCGCTGGTTCCCTCAGCCATGATTGGCCCCTTCTTCATTCAGGCACGTGCCTGGCCCTTTACGTGGGGAGAACCTAACACGCGAGAAGAGCGCGCAACGGGAGGGGGCATCGCCGACAAGAGCGTGTTTGCATACCTGCTAGCGGTACGTATTCTGAAAGCTTTCTGAATTACGAACGCAAGCGTTCATAACTAAACGTTCAAAGACACGTATAGGGATGCGCAGCGAGAAATTCAGCTTGTTATATGGCTATTTGAACGACACACGTTATTAGCTGGTATCAAAAGTACAAACGGTAGAAAGTTTTCCGCAGACGGTAGGACAACGGTGTCAAAAAAACGGCCAGATTTCCCGCCGACAGGCAGAGTTAACTCGGTCACAACCGAGTCAGTTTTGTCCGAGTTAACTCAAGACCGAGTTCGCCAGCGAGACTGCGGAGACAAGCGGCCGACCGAGCCAGACCAAACTCCCACGATCTTCTCCCGCACTTCTCGCCTACCGAAAAATCGGTGGGTAAACGTGGAGAAGTCGTGGTTGCACAGCGGCGACCTGCGGTTATGTAATTGGTTGAGGAATTTACCTACCGTTTTTTCGGCAGACACCCCGCTCACAGGAGAGCGCCCACGGTGCTATTTCCTGCCCCGTGGGCGCTCTTAACCGGTTGGCTACATGGCGTTGCCTCTACCGCCCCCACTGCCGCAAGTCCGTTTCGCCCGCATCGTTTTCATCGGCAGGCGCAACTTGGGCAGCTGCGACCGCGCCCTCATGGGTTTGGCCATTAGCACGTCCCCTTAGCTCACGCACTTTTGCACGCACCCACGCAGCGGCCTTCGGCCCCTCTTTGATCACGAAAATGCCAGCACCAACAAGGGCGGAAACTGCAAGCCCCTGGACACGGCCGTCGCTTAGCCCGGCGACATACCCTTCCGCTTTTACAAGCCCCAGGTAGGACTCTGGCCCTCCGTGGCCTGCGGCATCCTTCGAAAGCACTGCATACGACCAGTCAGATCGACCTCTCATGATTTCGCTCCTCCGTCTCGTGAGTTTGCTGTCTCCCACGCCTCGATACAGCTCATTCCGTACTCTTTCACCGCATCAAAGCAGCTCAAGCCGCATCCGGCACCGCCCTCCAAATCAATTAGAAGACGTATATCTTTTCGTTGGAGGAGGCGGCGCGCGGAATCCGCAATTAGAAAGCGCGCAACCATCTCCTCGTCGGGGTCTTGGCCTGATCCCAAGCCCTCCCCATCAACCCCTGCAATCATCCACTCGGCGTAAAAATCGAGAAGCGACCAGATGGCCCTCCTAACGGCTCTGCGATTAGACCGGTCAGTCCCCGAAAGATCAACAATCCGATGCGAAGCAGCCGCCCGCAAGGCTTTGGGTAGATTCCTTCTGGCCTCGAACAATCCACCACTGCACAGCTGACTAAGGCCACGATCCAAATCGGCCACAAGGTCCGACAGTTCTTCTTTGTTCATGCCGCCAGCTCGGCAAAACTCCGTCAGGGACTCCACGAGAGCTGATTTGCTCCCCTCCAAGAACGGCACCGCCGAAGCCGCGAACACAAGCGCGTCCCAGCCACACCCCAAGATCGATCCCTCAATGGCTTTTGCGAACGCCAAACGACGTTCAATGGCGTCCCTCTCCCTCTCGAGCTCAGACACGAGATCCGATACAAGAGCTTTGGTATCCGCCCCGTCTTCTCGGGCTTTGCGGACGAGTTCAGCTGCCTCCGGAAGGGTCATGCCAAGCCCCTTATACTGGGAAACAACAAAGAGGACCTTAACGTCATCATCTGAAAAGTGACGACGCCCCTGGGTGCTATCTTCGGGGTCCAGCAGACCGAGACCACCGTTGTGCCCGTCCGAATAGCAGAGCCGCTGGATATCCCTGCGGCTTAGGTTCATGAGCTCAGTGAGTTCGGATATGGTCCACATGGCGACCCCCTCTGTCGTTGACGAGAAACTAAACTGTTCACGTCATGCACAGCAAGATGTGCCGCACCACCATAGAACACACACGGCTAATGCCCGTCAGCTAATCGTCGGCCGGAACCCCGATCGACTCGAGTTGATCGATGAACTTGAGCAGCAGTCCTGCCACTTCCTCATCATCGACGAACAGAGGAGCGCCCTGGGTGAAGTTCCCCTTCTTGTCCTTGGGATACCTGAGGTTAAACCCCGTCTCGTCAACCTTGGAGATGGAGTGGACGAATTCCCCCATGTTCTTAACCGCCCTGCGGTCCTCCGAGCAATCCCGTTTGGGCAGACGAGAGAGCAGCGAGCTCCAAAGAGAGTCCAGCTTATGGATCTGGCCGACACTGCCGCCAAGGCGCCTTATCGTCCTTTTAATCTCGAGCTCCATGCAGTGCCTCGTCATGTACAGGACGGGAATCGGATAGGAGTGGTCGAGGAAGGCATAGTAGCCGGGGCCATCGGTCTCCGCCCGTCCGGCACGAGCCAAAACAAGGGCGGCGTTGGCAAACGACCTCACAAACTCAAGCTCGAAGCGGTCCTCCTTGTACTCCTCCTTCATCACGGGCGAGAAGGCAAGCGGGACGAAGTGCTTCAAATCAGGATCGTCAAAACCGTTCATCTGGCTTCGCAGGATGGACCTCTCCGAGAACTTCGGAAACACATGATCATCGAAGGTGGCGCCATCCCGCCGCTCCTTCTCTTCGCCCACCTACGCCTCCTGACTCGCCAAGTCCGCTACTCCGTGCCCTGGATTACGGCCAGAAGATCCTCGTAGCCGTGAACAACGTCATAGCGAACGTCGCCCTCGGGCAGCCCGTCAAAGAGCTTTCGGGCGCAGGCAATCTTACCCTTCTCTATGTCACGCAGGGCGAGGCTGTCCATGCTGCCCTTTGTCTCGGCCACAAAGTACACGTGGCGAACGCTCCCCCTCTCAAAGGCAATGGCCCAGTCCGGAGCGTAATTGCCCACTGGAGTAGGTATCTGGAACGAACGGGGCAGCTTGGCGTAGACGGCCACCTTGCCCTCCGCAGAGTCCAGGTCGCGCGCAAAATCGCGCTCGCCTTCCGAGTCCCAGAAGACGTAGTCCTGGACGCAGCGCGTGGCCCTAAGAGCACGCGACATGCTCTCTGGCATCCTCTCGCAGAAGATGTCGGAGTCGTAGCGCTCCTCCAGCCTGTGGTAAGTCACGTGATCAACCACCATCGTCGCCTTCTCGGCCAATATGCACCGAGAAACCTTGGCGATAAATTCCTCGGGGTTGTCGCGGAACATACGAAACTTAACCGGCATGATTCCCTTCAGAATGGCTGCGGCGCTGCGGCGCGTGATGCGAGCGGCCGAGGCAACCTCGCCAAGCAGGTCATACGTTGTGCCAGAGACATCCTCGCCAACCTCGTAGTCACGCCTGGTTTGCGAGCCGAAGGACTCGCCGCGCTCAAGCTCCTCGCGCGTCTGCGTCGACCGCTGGGAGGCCGAAGTCATGACGTAGGTCGCCTTGGTCACAAAGAGCTCGCGGTTGATACGATCAATGGCCTTGGCTCTGAGTTCTTCATCGTCGAAGTCCACGGTATAGGAGTGCTTTGAGTTGATGCGGTTCCAGAGCTCCTGGAACTCAGCACGTTTGAAGTTGTTGTTGAGCGGGTTGTGGGCAACCTTGGCCCCCAGGCCATCGGACACCATACCGTCAAGCGCGTGCGGGTCGTAGACACTGCGCACGAGCCGCTCGATGTCGGCGCGGTAAGCGTAGAGATTCTCGGGCAGGTCATCCTCGGTAACATCCGCCATGCCGCGCTCTCTGAACACCTGAGTCGGCATACCTTCACGGTCCACCAGCCCCTTGCTCACCAGGGCAAAGTAGACGTCGTGGGCATCTTCGGCCGTAAGCACATACGGCGCAGGCTCGTCAGCCTGCACCGTCAGGCCAGTCAGGAACGCCTCCGTCACGGCCTTGGGACGATCGCGCAGGGCCGTGCGAATATCGCTCTGCAACGCCCGCGTAAAGTCCCCATAGCTCTCCGACGCAATGACGGTGAGAGTGTTGACGCGCTGGACATCGGATTCGCCAAGGACCTCGAGGTCCTGGCGCTCACCTTCGCTGTTCACGCACAGGCGCAAGCCACGGCCCACTTCCTGACGCTTGCCAGTCTCGGAGTCGGAGTGCTTGAGGGTGCAGATCTGGAAGACGTTGGGGTTGTCCCAGCCCTCGCGCAGAGCAGAGTGCGAGAAGATGAATCGCGTGGGCTCGTCAAACGAGAGCAGACGCTCCTTGTCCTTGAGGATGAGGTCGTAGGCGCTCTCGTCATCAGACTCGTCGCTACCACGCCTGAGCTTCGAGTCCACCGAGCGGCCCTTCTTGTCGATGGAGAAGTAGCCCTTGTGGGTTGCATGGGCGTCAATGCCGCGAAGCCACTCTAGGTAACGGCGGCGGCTCTCGCCGAGTCCCGCATCGAGCGAGGCATCAAGGCTCTGCTGTCCCTTGTCGTATTCCTCGACCGCACGAGAGTATTCTTCCTCGAAGATGCGCCCGTACTCACCAAGGGACTCCTGACCATCCTCGTCGTACACGCGATACTTGGCCACCTCGTCAATGAAGAAGAGCGAGAGACACTTGATGCCGCGCGAGAAGAGCGCCTCCTCCTTCTCCAGGTGACTCTTGATGGTCTCCCGAATCTGAACGCGCCGCATGTCCACCTCGGAGGAGTCTCCATAGACCTCACCGCGGGCAAGCACGACGTCGTTGAGGAATCGCACGTAACCCGTCTGCCCCTCGGCGTCTGGCACGACCTCGGCAACGGTAAATCCGTCGCGGTATGCCTCGAGCTCACCGGAGGCGGGGTAAACGTCATCGTGCTCCATGAAGGTCGAGGTGCGTTTAGATACCGTCCCCGACGCATTGAGGCGCTTGTACTCAATGACAGCCTGGGGAGCCTTGTCTTTGCTGACCTTGATATCCTGCAGATAGAGGTAGCCATCCGTACCACGAGCTCCCTTGAGCTCAAAACCCTTGACCTCAATGCGCTTGACCAGGCGCTGGTTAAATGCGTCCAGAGCGTCCAGGGCGTAGACGGCGTCGTGATGGACCTTGTGCGTGGCCGAGTAGTTGAGGCACGCAAGGGGGCGGAAGCGTCCGATGCCAGCCTGCGTTGCCTTTCCGCCCATCTTCTGGGGCTCGTCCAGAATGACGATTGGATTGTTGGCGGCAATGACATCAATGGGCCTGCGGCTGCCAAACTCATCCCGCTCCGAGTACATGATACGGGCCTCCTTGGAGCGTCCGCCCTCCTTCATAGATGAGTTGAACGCCTGCATGTTGATAATCATGACGTTAACGTCAGAGCTCGCGGAGAAACGGTCTATCTCTCCGAGGCGAGAGCTGTCATAGATGAAGTAGCGGATGGCCTTACCGTACTGCTCAAAGAAGTGCTGCTCAGTGTTCTTAAGCGACTTGTAGACACCCTCCCGAATGGCAATGGAGGGCACGACCACAATGAACTTGGTCCAGCCGTAGAGGCGGTTGAGCTCCAGAATGGTCTTGGTGTAGACGTAGGTCTTGCCCGTGCCCGTCTCCATCTCTACGTCGAGGTTCACGGGTGCCGGGCCCTTCGCCAACGAGTCGGACTCCTCCAGGCGGTTGGAACGCTGGACCTTGCGGATGTTCGCGATCAGCGTGGCAGACCCCAGGGCTAGCGGGGCGTTGGCATAGCCTTCGCTCGCCTCAAGCTGAGCCTCAAAGCCCGCAAACGCCTTCATGCCGTTCTTGGTGGCACTGCGACCCAAGTCACGCAGGTATATCGCCGCTCCCGAGTTGGGCTGACCAGCAAAGACGTCCGTCACCGCACGCGCAGCATCAGTTTGGTAGGGCTGAATCTTGAACTTGAAGTGCATCCGAATCTCCTAGATCACCTTACGGATGGTGCCGGGGCTGAAGGTCTTGAAGAGCTCTTCGAGGTTGGCTACGACAGCATCGTTGGAGAAGGACGCGTCACGGAAGACTGCGTAGAGGGGGCGCTCTTTAGCTATGGCCTCCAGTGCGGCGGTGTCGACATCCTCATCGAAGCATGCGATGAGCTGACCGTCATTGACGTCGAAGCACGCCTTGCCACCGAGCTCGCGCTCGACGATCTTTGCGGAGTACTCGATGCGAAACGCTGGCAGGACCTGAAAGAGGAGGTCGAGCGGAGTCGCACTATCGGCGGCGTTGTCGGCAAAGAGGTCGAGCGCGGCCTGCTCGTACTGCCCGGGCGTGGCGTATTCGTCCTTGAGGCAGGACTCATCCACGCGCAGCACGCGAAAGCCGATATCAGGCACGGGTTTGGGTTCTGCGCCGAGCTCCAGCTGCTCGTTGGCCTTGTCCACCTCTGCCCTGATCTTCTCGCCAGCACGGCGGATGCGCTCCTCGCCGACGTTGCAGAGGTTGCCCCACCCACCAGAAGACTTTTGGGGAATCTGGACGAGGATGAAGCGACGATTGCCGCCATCCTCGGCATTCTTGCGCATGACCGCTTCTGCCGTTGTGGCGGAGCCGGAGAAGAAGTCGAGGACGAGGGAATCCTTGTCGCTCGCAATGGTCAGGATGCGATCAAGCAGGCGCACGGGCTTGGGCGTGTCGAAGGGGGCGGAGTCTTCGAAGAGAGCTTTGAGCTGCTTCTTGGCTTCGTCTGTATGGCCGACTTCGGAGTAGGGCCATAGGTTGGTAGGCATCTTGCCGTCCATCTCATCAAGATAGCGCTTACATGCCATGCCGCCACTGCCGCCGCTCGTAAAGTACAGAATCGGCCAGCTGCCTTCCTCATATCTTGCTCTGGCTCGTGCATAAGTAGTTTCATCGGGATTCACAAGCATGAGAGCTTTTACATCTTTGCGAATCTCACTAACCGGCAAATTGCAAATGCTGGCTCGACGCTCTTCGTCATGAATGTCAACCCATTTGTAATCAGCCCATTCACTCATTAGGCGTAGCATACTGTACCCGCCGAACGGCCGGTGCCGGCCGTTCGGCGGGTACAGCAGCTCGCCTGTGAGTGGATGCTGAATGGCGTATACCATCCCTTGGTGAGTTGCGGCTCCGGGGGCTGAAGCATCCCCCGCCTTCCAGGGACGAGGATCGCCATCGGGGCTCGAGTAGCGTTCGTCCATCTCGACGGTTCTGGGAAGCCTGCCTGGAACCCACTCAGGACTTTTTGAATACGCGAGGATGTGCTCGACTTCCGCGGGGATGCCCTTCGAATCGTTCCTCGGTGAGTAGGTTTTCTGCCAGGAAATATCGCCCACGAAGCAGGACGCGCCGAACACCTCGTCGCAAAGAGCGCGGAGATTCTTGGACTCGTTATCATCAATCGAGATGAAAATCGCCCCGTCATCGCTCAACAAATCCCTGGCCAGCATGAGCCTGGGGTACATCATCGAGCACCAGTCGGAGTGGAAGCGACCGTTGGACTCGAGATTGGCAACCAGGCGGCCGCCCTCCTCGTCGTAGTCGCCGCTCTCGGCGTCGTATTCGGCTCGCGTCTTGGAAAAGTCGTCGTCATAAACGAAGTCGTGGCCCGTGTTGTACGGCGGGTCAATGTAGATCAGCTTCACCTTGCCGGCATAGGTCTCGCGCATGATCTTGAGAGCCTCGAGGTTGTCGCCCTCGATGTAAAGGTTCTCGGTGGTGTCCCAGTCCTTGGACTTCTCGGGGCAGGGACGCATGGTCTTCTTGGTGGGGCGGCGCGCCTCGAGCTTGGCCTCGCGCTTGCCGGGCCAGGTAAACTGGTAACGCTCGCGCGGGCCGTCCACCACGCAGTCAGAGAGGTCATCTCTCAGCGCATCAAAGTCGACGCTTAGAGCAATACCCCCCGCGGTCTTTGCCTCAGTCACAGCATCGGGGAACAGCGCCGCGATCTTGGCGATGTTCTCTTGCGTGAGGTCAGGGGTCTCCCGCCTTATCTTCTCCACCGTCGTCACTCCTCCTCGAGCTCTTCGAGCTCTGCCCTTACTCTCCTCAGAAGCGCATACGCCTCGTTCTTCCGCGAGACCTGCCGCTCTCTGCGCGCCCGCGCGTCAAGTTTCTCTGCCTCGGTGCGCAACGACTCAATCTTCAAAAGTCGGTCAATGCGGACACGCACGTCACGACCGTCTTTCTCGCGCAGGACTACCTGGGCAAGCATGGAGTCCCACACGGCGTCCATGTCCACGCCGGCGATGTCCAGCCTTTCCAGTGGCTCGCCCCAGAGATCGCGCCCGCGGTCCCTAACGCACACCGAGCCACTGTCGGTAGCCACAAGCACTATCTGCGCACCGCTGGCGTCAAAGATGGTACGAACCACCCTCTCGGGGACCGCGCCTCCCTTTGGCGCAACGGCAACGACCAACACCTCATGAACGTTCCTGCCATCAGCCACGTTAGCGGTGGACGGCTTAACCGAGTTTGCCACGACAATAGACTCAACGCCCTCGACAAAGTCCCTCTTGGTCGCGATGTCCAAGCGCATGTTTTTGTAGAAGGCCTCCTTAGGAATGCGCCTGCCCACTTCCGTCGTACTTGGCAGTCCTAGCATCTTGGCCTCACCACCAAAAAGCAGATGAGCTCAAAGTCATCGAGCCCTTCGACATCATTCTCCAAGAAACCAGTCGTGCCGCTGCCAAAGAAGCTATCCACGTCAGAGACGGCCTTGGAGTCAACGATTGAGCGCACCGCATCACGCAGCAGGGCGGCCTCTCGGCTCATGTCGCGACCATTGCGGGTCTCCCGGTTGAAGGCTCGGCACAAGGCCATGTCGGGCTTGTCTTTGCCTCGACACAGCAGCCTCATATCATCAAGGACCGCCTTTGGCTCCAGGTGGCCATGAACGACCGTACCGTCCTGACGCACATGGACGACATAGAACGGGTGGAGCCTGTTTCTGCCATCTCGGTCAATGCCTCCGTTGACGTTTCTCAGGACGAATATGACGCCCGGCTCGTCCCCCGTAACCACGGCATTGATGCCCGATGGCAGGCGATCTATGCCCGGGTTCTCACGGTAGTAGCCGACCAGGTCCATTCGGAACTCGTTGAGGCCAAGATCGGTAATGGAAACGCCACCAGACACGTCCTCGAGATCAATGACCTCGTCTCGCATCTGCTCGAGCTGGTGGCGGCGATACTCCAGGTCACCCGTCTCGCCAGCATTGATGTAGTCATCGTCCCCCGTCGAAGTCATGACCGTGATGCGCATTCGCTCTTCCACACGAGCCTTTAGCCTGATGTACTCGTCGAGCTCAACGTCCGGCCAGTAGTTCACCAGCTGAATTCGGGCGTTCTTGGAACCGATGCGGTCCACGCGACCAAAGCGCTGGACAATGCGGACCGGATTCCAGTGGATGTCATAGTTGACCACATAGTCGCAGTCCTGAAGGTTCTGGCCTTCGGATATGCAGTCGGTGGCTATGAGGATGTCCACGTCATGCCCGGAAAGCGCGGGCACCGTCACGGAGCGCTCCTTGGACTCGGGAGAGAAGCAGGCCAAGATCTCCGGCATCCTCGCCGGGACGCCATCCACGGTACAGGCACAACCGTCGCCCGTGACCTTGGCCGTCTCAAGCCCAAGCTTGCGCCGCGCAAATTCCGAGACGTTCTCGTAAAGGTAGTCGGCCGTATCCGAGAAGGCCGTGAACACCAGCACCTTCTTGTTGCCGGAGTTGATTGGGTTTTTGACCTTGCCCTCTATCTGGGCAAGTAGTTCCTGGAGCTTGGCATCGTGGGCAGGGTCGATGTCCTCGACCATAGAGATGAGCATCTCCACGACCTCCGCGTCGGCGGAGATGTCCTTCTCCCAACGAAGCCAGTCCATGTCCTCAAGAAGAATCTTCGTTGCGCATCCGACCTCGAGAGAACCCTCGTCGTCAGGGTCCAGGTCCATTCCCCCTGGAATGGTGCCGCCCGTCACAGAGGCAGCCCTGGCCTTTCCCTCGCGGAAGGCATCAATCTCTGCCAGGGTCTCCCCCATTGCCCCAAGAATCCTCTCGAGCGTGAGCCTGAACGAACAAACCGAGCTCTCAAGGCGCTTGAGGAGGTTGGCGTTCATGAGACGCTTCAGGCCGGTCTCGCGGCCTCCTAGGGTAAGGTTGCCGCCACCTCCAAGCTCAGCGTACTTTGGCAGCTTGCTGGGGTGCACGTAGGCACTTGGCACATAAACGGCAAGCGTAAGGGTCTCGAGCTCCTCGTAGATCTCGTGGTAGTTAATGGATCCGGGCAGCGTTGAAAGGCGCGGACGCATAGACACGGGCTTCAAGCGCTCGGGGAACGAACCAATTGCGCCAGTGTCGTAGTAACGCTGGATATGCCTGCGGCTGCGCGCAACCGTAACCTTGTCGAGCACCTCGAAGAAGTCGTAGTCGAGCATGTCGGTAAGTGCCTTCGTGGTCCGCTGCTCAGTTGGCATCTTTGACCAGCGGCCATAGGCCGTCTGGGCATTGCGAAAGACCGTCTCTACATCCGTGGAAAGGCCAAGCTTGTCAGCCCACGCCTGCGGATCGCCCCAGTAGGCCAAGGCCAACTGATTGCGCAGGTCACGGAACCGGTTGTTCACCGGCGTGGCCGAGAGCATGAGCACCTTGGTCCTGACGCCCTGCTTGATGACCTTCTCCATAAGAACCTGATAGCGGTTCATCCTGTCATCGGACGCTGAGTCACCTCCGTTGCGGAAGTTATGGCTCTCGTCAATGACCACGAGGTCGTATGCACCCCAGTTCAAGCGGTCGAGGGGCAGTCCCGTATCCGAGTTGCCTTTCGTCCGCGAGAGGTCGGTATGGAAGAGCACGTCGTATCGCAGCCTATCACCGGCTATGGGGTTATTGACCACGTTCGTGTTATAAGTAGTCCAATTGTCCTTGAGCTTCTTAGGACACAGAACCAGGACGTCCTTGTTGCGGCTCTCGTAGTACTTGATGACGGCGAGCGCGGTGAAGGTCTTACCCAGTCCCACCGAGTCGGCCAGAATGCACCCGTTGTAAGTCTCGAGCTTGTTGATGATGGCCAGCGCTGCGTCTTTCTGAAAGTCGTAGAGCTTGTTCCAGATGAGGCTGTCGCGGAAGCCAAGGCCTTCGTTGGGCAACACGTCCTCAGAGACGTCGTCAAGGAACTCGCTGAAGATGCGGTAGAGCGCCATGTAGTAGATGAGCTCCGGCGCGTTCTCTTGATACATGGTTGTGATGCTGTCAACGACGGCATCCGTAACGTCATGCAAATCGTCGGACTCCCAGGCCTGGTTAAACTGGTGGAGCAGCCCGCGGGACGTGGCGGTATCCGGCCGCAAGATTGTCTGCCAGCTACTGGCCGAGCTCTCAACGCCCAGCTCACTCGTCGTAAAACCCTGGAATGGCGTGTATAAGACCACGTCGTCGGGTTTCTCTATTGCGAGGAACGTGTTGCCCATCCCGCCCTCGCCTTCAAAGGACTTGAAACGGACCTTCTCGCGAATCCAGTCGGCGCATTCCGTAGCGATGGCCTTCTGGGTCAGCTCGTTCCTGAGCTTGATCTCAAGCTCAGTTCCGAAGAGACCTTTCTCGCGAGAAAGACGCGGGATGTAGAACTCACGCTTCTCCTTGGGAGTTGGCTGCTTGGTAAACGCTTGGGAAGTAAAGATGAAGCGAAGCTCATCAACCTCAGAGAGTCGTTCCTTGAGCTCCCTGTATGCGTACATAGAGAATACGGAGGCCGCTATAGCAACCTTGTCACCGGACTCGATGGTGCGGACGAGATCGTCTTTGACGATTTTTGCCTTGTTGTCAAAGAAGTCTGGCTGCATTGCCTCTAAGGCCCCCATCGTCTCTGCTGCGGTTACGTCACAACATTTGATGATACGACGGAGAAGGGTCACCGCGGAGCCGGGCTGCGACTAGCCTCCCGCGCTTCTCCCCTGTCAAAAAATGGTTGGCAAGCGTGAAGATGACGCGGACAGCCTTCGGCGACCTGCGGTCTTGTTGGTGGTTAAGGAATTTACCTGCCGATTATTCGGCAGGCACGATAGGCCGCGGCGCTCTTGTAGGTCCGCTCACTCATCAGACCCCTCCTCAAGACCGGCAAGGGCCTCCGCCAGCTTGGCCTCAAGGACGGCCGCCTTGTCGCGGCCGTACAGAGCGGCGGCCGCGCCTCCAAGGGCCTCCTTTGCCTGGCTCATCTGAATGACCGCAACATTTCTGACGATTAGATCTGTGGCAAACGCCATCCCACTCTCAAAGCAATAGCGAGAGGCAACCGTTCCAAGGAGGCAGGCCAATCTCTCGGGGTCAAAGCGGTGCCCCGCCTCTTGCACCGCACTCCTCATGAACTTATCCACAAGGTCCGGATCCTCATCAAGTCTGAGCAGGTCATATACGGTCCTCTCGAAGCTGGTAACGGGAACGCCGTCGACGTATGTGACATCCCTCTCATCCAGCCTGCAGTTGAGGTAGTGAACATCCTCCCTTGAGGTCTGCTTCCTCGCGCGGACGATAAACGTGTACGGATGGGCGAGAAAGTCCCCCGCACCAAGGGCATACGCCGCAGAGCGTCCCGCGAGAACCGCATCGAACGGCTTGGTAGAGAGGCGCACCGCAGCCGTAAGCTTTGGCGACACAGAAAGCCACTGAGCCTTGATATCAGCTTGGGGAGGTTCCGCACCGACCAGAAAGCGATAGACGCCGTAGCACATGGGCTCAACTTTGACGGCAGCCACCATCCTTGCCACCTGACTGCGTCTAATCCCAAGGTTCTGCGCCTGCGCCGTGGTGAACATTCCCCACTGAGACGCGGCGAGAAGTTCAAGCTCGAGCGTGTTCTCAGACTTCCTCATACTCAATCCGTCTACGTGTATGTATACGATTTGAGTATCATATCACCTATTTAGGACGATGGGAATGGCCGGGGGCTTCTCCCCTGTCAATCACTTGGTTGGTAAGCGTGAAGATGACGCGGACAGCCTTCGGCGACCTGCGGTCTTGTTGGTGGTTGAAGAATTTACCTACCGGTTCTTTGGCAGCCGGCGCCCGGCCTAGCGGCTCTCACCCGGCGGCAGGGCGTCGTCGGGGCTGTAGTAGGTCTTCTTTCCCGGGCCCTTGCCGCCGCACGTGCAGCCAAACACAACATCGCCGGGACGCTCCGCCGTCTGCCGGCCGCAGGCCTGACAGCGAACGACCATCACGTCGTCACCCTGACGCTTGCCGTGGATGAGGCCGATGAGGCCATAGCCGTGCTCGGCGGCCAGCGCCTCGGCGTGCTTCCAGTCCGTCCCCTTGGGCTTTGGAGCAAACCCGCTGTCGAGAAGAAAGTCCAGCTCATAGCCCTTGTCCAGGTGCTTCTTGATGACCTCCACGGTGAGATCGTGATAGTCCTCGTACCAGCCAAGCCAGAAGCACGCCCGGCAGGTCTGCTCGGGAATCGCGTTCTTCTCGAGGATGTAGGCAAGGCGATAGTGGGCCAGCACCCCACACTTCTTGCAGCGCGTGAGCAGCCAGCCGTCCTTTGTGTAGCTACCCCTCGGGCTGTGGGGCTGGGCCAGCTCAAGACCGGCCTTGTCCAGGATGGCGTCGAGCTCTTCGTCGGTCAGCTTCATGGGGACCTCCAATACGGTTGGCACTTGTCCGCTACGACAACCCTGCCACTTTAGCTCCGACGACCTGCCGAAAAAACGGTCGGTAAACGTGAAGAAGGCGTGGTTGGCCCGCAGCGACCTGAGGTTTTGTTGATGGTTGAGAAAATTGCCTACCGATTTTTCGGCGGGTGACCAGCAAGTCGATCCGAGCCATACAAAAAAGTCGGGACCCTCACGGGCCCCGACCAGGCAATTTATGGTCGCGGGGGCAGGATTTGAACCTACGACCTTCGGGTTATGAGCCCGACGAGCTACCAGACTGCTCCACCCCGCAATGCGGTGCGCTTCGTTGCGCAAAAAGTAACTATACGCACTCCCCCTACCTCCGTCAACAATGTGAAGACAACTCCACAATTGACCCAGAGAGGTCCGCACGCGGGGCCCAGCACCACGCTAAAAGCGGGCGAAGAGCTTATCTGAGCCAGCAACTTGCTCAAAGCCGAAGTCTTGATAGAAGCCCCTGGCTTCATCAAGAGGGTCAACCACGAAAGCCCGTGCGCCAATCGTCTCCGCTGACAATCTGGCACGATGATATGCATCAAGGAGCAGCTGTTTGCCGAGCCCTTCTCGCTTGTGGTCGACGCTTACCCCCAACATCCCAAGCCGAATCGTTGGAACTTGCTCGGGAGAATTACGGGCAAGCCAGCCCGAGATTGACCCCATGTCAATCGAGTGAGCAGAGAGCGTGTAGAAGCCGGCAAGACGACCAAGCTCATCCAAAGAGACGTATACGACGGCGGTGCCACGCTTGAACGAACTTCTCGCGTGCTTGGAAAGCCACCCGTCAATGGCCGGAACCCCACAGGTAAACCCTTCTATGCAATCCGAGTCGGTCAGCTTTCGGGGCACGGAGAAGCTCACTGCTCTTCCCAAATGGTCTTCTGGCTGACAAAATCCTTGAGCGTCGGGTTCATGGGCGCATCGAGCGCATCAACAAAGGCGTCAAAGTCCTCTGGCGCAAGAACCGTGTGGTTATTGCGGGCAATCGTGTCTCGCGCGCACGAGAGCAGATTCTC
The DNA here is from genome assembly GCA_905215465.1 of uncultured bacterium. GTDB lineage: Bacteria > Actinomycetota > Coriobacteriia > Coriobacteriales > Atopobiaceae > Paratractidigestivibacter. Next base: position 91,244 of record CAJMPT010000002.1, read on the forward strand.
TATGACCCACTGGGACACGCTAATTCCACTGATGGAGGCCGCTAGCTCGACCTCCTCCTTTTGGGCACTCGTCATTCGCAGGTCAATGCGCGCATTCCTCTTCTGTGGTGCGGCAAGGGCCGCCATGATGCGCTCCAATCATATTTGTACGGCAATTTTCTGTACCTTTTAGCAGAGCAATGGCATTCGGCCGGACAAGGGCCTGGGGTCAGGCCTTCGCCTCCCCGGCTTCTCCCTCGTCCTCCGCCGCATCCTCCTCGGCGGCCGCCGGCGTCCACTCGCCCGCGAGGACCCGCGCCCACGCGGCAAGGATCTCCTCGCGCTGTTTGGCGGCCGCGTCGGCGTCGGTCGCCACGACCTCGACGTCGTCGTCCGCAGGCACGTCGTCCCCACCCGCGACCTGCACGTCGTCGGCAACCGGCCTTGCCAGCGCGTCAGCCACAACCTGCTGGCCGTCTCGCCCGCCAAGAAACTCGACAAAGGCCGTGGCCTGCTGCTCGTTGAGACAGACCTCGACCGCGCCCGCGCAGGCGTCGGCCACGCCCACGGCAGACTCGGGCCATGCCACGGTGGTCTGGCCGGTCCTTCTCGCCAGCTGACGCGCACGCTGCTCGCTGACCAGCGCGACGTCGGCGCTCCCGTCAAGAAGCGCCTGCACCGCGGCGTCCTCATCCGCGCAAATCACGGCCCCGGCGGCAAGAAGCTCCTGCACAAACGCCCAGGAGACGCCATCCCCCGGGGCACCGCCGGCAGACGCGCCCGCAGCCTCGGAGAGCATGGCCACCAGATGCAGCCAGCCAACCTCGCAGGACGCGGGATTGCATAGCGCCACGCGGCCCGCCAGCGGCGAGGCCAGAAGGTCGGCATAGGCGGCCGGCGCCTCCGTCTTGCTGTCTGCAAGGCCCTCTGCCAGCGCAAACGCGCCGACCTCGCGCTGAACGGGCTCGAGTCCCGCAGACAGCCCCTCTACGCCCGCGTACCAGAGCACCTCTCCGCCCCAGACGACGTCTGCCACCGGCTTGCCCGGCGCGTCCCCGTCGACGAGCTGCCCCGCAAGCTCGGCCTCGCTGCCGCGCACCACGGCAACCGTCACGCCCGTGTCCTGCGAGAAGCGCGCCACCATGTTGTTTACCAGCTCCTCCGGGCAGCTGGTGTAGAGCGAGAGCTTGCCGCCGAGCTTGGCGGCGCCGTTCTCGGAGGCCTCGGCCCCGGCCGTGGGCTCAACCGGCACGTCGGCCGCACCGCGGCTGCAGCGGGTCACGCCCACGGCAACGCCCGCGCCAGCCACCGCCAGCGCGGCCCCGCCGGCAACGAGCGTCCTTCTGGTCAGCTTGACCTCGGAGAGCCTGGGCAACCCCGACGGCTTGGGCAGGCTCACGCGCACTCACCCTCAAGCTCTGCCAGGATCTGGGCCATGACCTGCTGCGCGCCGTGCTCGCGGTTACTGGGAATGACGCGCTGCGCGATCTGCTTGACGCCGTAGCGGGCGTTGTCCATGACGTAGGGGTGCCCCACGTAGCGCAGCATGGCATAATCATTCATTGAATCGCCAAAAGCAACGACGTCCTGGCGGTCGATGCCGTAGTACCTAAGAATGTGCTCCAGGCCCGTGGCCTTGCTCACGTGGCGCGGCGTGATGTCTATCCACTGGGAGCCGCTGGGCAGGAAGGTGAAGCAGTCCGAGAGCTCGCGCTCCAGGACAAAGGCCATGTCCATGATCTGCTCGGGCTTCTCGCAGCAGATTCCAACCTTGATGATGCTCACGTCCGGCGAGGGCAGGTCGTAGACGCGCTCCGCGTCCGGCAGGTCCTTGTCCAGCTCGCGCACGTAGGCAGACTGATCGTCCAGCAGGTAGGTGTGGGCCTCGTCGTAGACGGCCATGTGCAGGCAGTCGAACATGCTGGAGACCTGATAGAGCCGCTGCAGCGCCGTCGTGGAGAAGACCTCGCGGTCAAGCAGCACGCCGTCCGCGTAGACCTGCGTGCCCATGGAGGCCACGAAGTCCATCTGGTCCGCCACCGGCTCGAAGAAGCGGCGCAGGGTCTTGTACCTGCGGCCGGAGCTGGCGGCGAACACCACGCCGTGCTCGCGCAGACGCTTGACCAGGTCAAACGTCTCTGGCGGCACCTGGGAGTTCTCGTCAAGCAGGGTGCCGTCCATGTCGGTGGCAATGAGTCTGATCACGGGCTGCTACTCCTTCATGAAGTCCGGCGTGCCGCCCGTCACGGCGGCGACGGCAATCTCAAACAGTGCGTCGGCCACGCCCTCCTCGGCGCTGGCGCCCACGTGCCAGCGGGCGGCCTCGGCAACCTCGGGAATGGCGTTTGCCACGGCAACGGAGTTGGGCACGGCGCCAAAGAGCTCCAGGTCATTGGCCGCATCTCCAAAGACCAGCACCTCGTCCGGCGTGATGTCCAGCTCGTCTAGGAGGATAGGCAGGCTCGCGGCCTTGGACATTCCCTGCGGCATGACGTCAAACCAGTCCGGAATGGGAGAGACTATGCGCAGCTCCGGCACGGTCTCAGCTACAATCTGCTGGCAGCGGGCCATGCGCTCCGGCCCGCCCGTGCAGGCGATGGTCGCCGCAACAAACGGGATGTCGGGCACCTCGTCCACCACGCCGCCGTTGAAGACGGTGCGCGCCTCAAAGACGGCTAGTTCGGCGCTGGTGACTCCCACGCCGTAGGCGGGGTTCATGAGGTTGGTCTGCTCGGGGAAGCAGACCAAGAACATGCCCTTCTCGGCGCGAATTGCCTGGTCAATGCGGACAAGCTGGTCGTGCGGGATGAGCGTGGTGGAGATGTAGCGCCCGTCCAGGCGCACGCGCTTGCCGTTTGAGAAGATGCCCGTCCTGAAGCACTCCTCGTGCATGCGGAAGAGGCGGCTGAGCTCCACGTAGTCGCGGCCCGTGGCGGGGCCAAAGCGCACGCCAGCATCAAGAACTGCATGAATCGCCTCGACGGTGCGCGGGCTTACGCGCTGGCCAAGGGGTATGAGCGTGTTGTCCATGTCTGACAGAACGAGCTTAATCACGCGCACTCCTTTCTTGCCGCGGCCGGCCTGGCGAGAAGCCCCTGCCGTCGTGGCTCTTCTCGCCTATACCAGCGTGCCGTCCGCACCGTGCTCGATTGCGTCAAAGCGGTCCAGGTGAAGCAGGATCTGCTCGATGTCCATGACGCCGAGCAGGGTTGCCGCTTTGGCACCGTTAGCGCCCACGCGGAGGTTTCGGTAGCCCGTGACGTGGCGGACGCCGCTCCACGAGAGGCGGTCCACGTCGGAGTAGCGCACCAGCACCTGGCGGCCGACCAGCGGAGTCACCACCATGATGTCCTCAAAGAGCGCCACCTGGTGGCGGCAGAGCGCCAGCCAGGCCGCAAAAAGGCAGATGACAAAGGCGTCAAAGAAGGCCAGAACAAAGACGTAGCGCTGCCAGAAGACGCCCGTCAGGCACAGCACGCCAAGGACGACGCCCACGCCACCCATGACGACCATGGCATTTACCAGGGAGTTTGTGAGCTCGGGAGGCACGGAGTAGGTGTCGTGATGACGGTGGTGGCGCTCGGCGATGAGCACCTTGCCGCTACGCTCGACGTAGGCCGCGCCCAACGGAAGCAGGATGCCCACCATGGCCAGGGCAAGGAACATCGGCTACTCCCCGTCTGCGGCGCCGACGGACACGGCGGCAACGGTGCCGTCGGCGCGCACGGCCGCGAACTTGGCCACCAGGCGCTCGAGCAGGTCGACAGTGAGCTCAAGGCTGCGCACGGGGATGAACTCGCGCACGGAGTGGGCGTTGTAGCCGCCCGTCGCGATGTTGGGGCAGGGCAGGCCGCGGAAGGTCAGCTGGGCGCCGTCGGTGCCGCCGCGCGCCGGAACGAGCACGGGCTCGATGCCCACCTCGCGGTTGGCCTCCACGGCATAGTCAATGAGCAGCTGGTCAGCGGGGCCGAACTTCTCGGCCATGTTACGGTACTGCTGGCGGACCTCCACGGTGACCGTGCCCTCGCCGTAGCGGGCGTTCTGGAACGCGGCGATGCGGCGCAGGGTGGCCTCGCGCTCGTCAAAGTCCGCGGCGTCAAAGTCGCGCAGGATGTAGCAGAGCTTGACCTCGTCCGGGGTGCCGCTGATGTCGGTGGGGTGGTAGTAGCCCTCGCGGCCCTCGGTGTGCTCCGGGCGCTCCGCGGCGGGAACCATCTGCTGGAACTCAGAGGCAAGCGTGATGGCGTTGACCATAATGTTCTTGGCGCTGCCAGGGTGGACCACCACGCCCTTGAAGGTGACCGTGGCCTCGCTCGCGCTGAAGCACTCGTAGTTGAACTCGCCCAGGGCCTCGCCATCCACGGTGTAGCCCCACTTGGCGCCCAGCGCGTCGAGGTCCAGGAGCTCCGCGCCGTGGCCAATCTCCTCGTCCGGCACAAAGGCCACCTTGATGGTGGGGTGGGCCAGCTCGGGGTTGGTCGCCAGACGGGCAAGCAGCGCGCAGATCTCAGCCACGCCGGCCTTGTCGTCAGCCGAGAGGAGCGTGGAGCCATCGGAGCAGACGATGTCCTGGCCCTCGAACTTTGCCAGGTCAGGCACCTGGTCCGGCGTGGTCTGGACGGTCTGGCCGTCCACGACGCCGGCTACCAGCGGGCCGCCCTCGTATCGGACGATGTGGGGCTTCACGCCGGAGGCCGGGGCGTCCTTGGCGGTGTCGATGTGGGCGCAAAGCATGAGCGCGGGGGCGTCCTCGGCGCCCTTGGAGGCCGGCAGAGTGCCGGTCACGTAGGCGTGCTCATCGACCTTCACATCAATGCAGCCAATGGAGCGCAGCTCTTCTCCCATGACCTCGGCCATCTTGTGCTGCGTGGGCGTGGAGGGCGTCTGCGCCTCGTTCTCGGGGTCGGACTGGGAATCTACCTGCACGTAGCGCATGAAGCGCTCGACGACGTCGCTCATGGTGCCTCCTGGCGTTGCGCGTGCGGTCGGCGGCGCGGACGCCGGCGCCGGACGCTGGTCTTGTCTGCGTGAGATTCTACTCCAGGGGCCAGAGGCGCCCCCAACACGTCCAAAACACGCCTTGAATACGCCCTAAACACGTTTTGGGTTCGCGGCTCTGGCGGCGAGAAGGACAGCGGTTTCGCAGCAAGCCAACTACCTGCGGTTTTTCTGCGGTGCGGCGAGAAGGTCCCGCCGGAGGGCCTGTGCCCCGAACCCAATTCCATATTGGAATTGGGTTCGCTCTCCGAGGGGTTTCTCGCCAGCAAAAAGGCCCGCAGGCCTCTGATCTGCGGGCCTTCATTTGCGTGTCTGTGATGGGTCCCAAACCGCGAACCCAAAACGTTTTTTGGAGCCGAAGGGGCCGTTCCAGGCCCGCTAGACCCTGGCCACGCCGCTCTTGCGGGCGGCATCCGCCACGGCAGCGGCGACGGCAGGGGCAACGCGCTGGTCAAAGGCGCCGGGGATGACGTACTCGGCGCTGCGGTGCTCGTCGTCCACCAGGCCGGCGATGGCGTAGGCGGCAGCCTCCATCATGTCGTCGTTGATGTCGGAGGCGCGCACGTCCAGGGCGCCGCGGAAGATGCCCGGGAAGGCCAGCACGTTGTTGATCTGGTTGGGGAAGTCCGAGCGGCCCGTGGCGGCAACGGCGGCTCCCGCGGCCAGGGCCTCGTCGGGCATGATCTCGGGCACGGGGTTTGCGCAGGCAAAGACAATGGCGTCCTTGGCCATGGAGCGCACCATGTCCTGCGTGAGCGCGCCGGGGGCGGAGACGCCAACAAAGACGTCGGCATCCTTGACGGCGTCGGCCAGCGTGCCGGCCACGTGCTCGCGGTTGGTCCAGGAGGCGACCTCCTCCTTCACCGGGTTCAGGCCCTCGCGGCCCTCGTAGATGGCGCCCTTGCGGTCGCAGATGACGATGTCGCAGACGCCCATGCGGCGCATCAGGCGCGCGATGGAGATGCCCGCTGCGCCGGCGCCGCTGAAGACGGCCTTGACGCTGCCCAGCTCGCGGCCGGTGAGCTTGCACGCGTTGATAAGCGCGGCGCAGGTCACCACGGCCGTTCCGTGCTGGTCGTCGTGGAAGACGGGGATGTCGCAGACCTCCTTGAGGCGGCGCTCGATCTCAAAGCAGCGCGGCGCGGAGATGTCCTCCAGGTTGACGCCGCCAAAGCTGCCGGCCAAAAGCTCGACCGTGCGGACGATCTCGTCCACGTCGTGCGAGCGAATGCACAGCGGGAAGGCGTCCACGTCGGCAAAGGTCTTGAATAGGGCGCACTTACCCTCCATGACGGGCATGCCGGCCTCGGGGCCAATGTCGCCCAGGCCCAGGACCGCGCTGCCATCGGTGACCACGGCAACGAGGTTGCCGCGGCGGGTATAGGTGTAGGAGTCCTCGACGTCCTTCTGAATCTCAAGGCAGGGCTGGGCGACGCCGGGCGTGTAGGCCACGGCCAGCTCCTCCGGCGTGCTGATGGAGGCGCGGCTCACGACCTCGATCTTGCCGTGCCACTCCTTGTGCTTGTCCAGGGCATACTGCTTGGCGTCATCGGCCATGGCGTCTCCTATCTGCCGGGCCGCCCGCGGGCGGCGAGCTGCACACATATGGTGTCAGTGTAGCGGGCGGGCCGTCCGGCGGCGCGCACTTCTCGCCAGACGCGCAGGCAGCGCCGCAAGTGTCGAGAAACCCCGACAGTGGGCTGGCTGCGGGGAGAAGGGCGCGCGGGCAGTGTTGGGACGAGGGGTGCCGACACCGCCCCCATCCAGTGCGAAGGTATGCCTTCGCACTGGATGGGGGCGTGGGCGAGAAAAGCGCAGGTCGGGCTTCTCGGCGTTTATTCAGTGTGAGGCCGGAAGGCCGCTGACCATCGCACTGGATGCGCGGCGGCTCTACCGCCGGCCGCGGCGGCCGCGCCACGCCGCGCAAGGTCGACACATGCGGGACGTATACTTACTTGATGGCTTATCGTGCCCACAGAAAGGACTTTCCCATGAGCGAGACCCTCGCCCCCCAGGACACCTGCGTCCTCGTCACCGGCGGCGCCGGCTTCATTGGCAGCCACACCTGCGTCGAGCTGCTTCAGGACGGCTACAAGGTCGTCATCGTGGACGACCTCTCCAACGCCTCCGCCAAGGTCGAGGACCGCATCAAGACCATCGTCGGCCCCGAGGCCGCGGCCAACCTCGAGCTGGTCATCGCTGACGTCAATGACCGTGACGCGCTGGAGAAGATCTTCTCCACGCACAAGATCGACCGCGTCATCCACTTTGCCGGCTTCAAGGCCGTGGGCGAGTCGGTCTCCAAGCCCATCGAGTACTACACCAACAACCTGGGCAACACCCTCACGCTGGTCGACGTCATGCGCAACCACGGCTGCAAGTCCATCATCTTCAGCAGCTCCGCCACCGTCTACGGCGACCCGGACTCCCTGCCGCTGACCGAGGCCAGCCCCAAGAAGCCCGCCACCAACCCCTACGGCTGGACCAAGTGGATGATCGAGCAGATCCTCACCGACCTCCACACCGCCGACCCCGAGTGGAACGTCGTGCTGCTGCGCTACTTCAACCCCATCGGCGCCCATCCCTCGGGACTCATGGGCGAGGACCCCAAGGGCATCCCCAACAACCTGGTTCCCTACGTGGCTCAGACCGCCATCGGCAAGCGCGAGGCCGTCCACGTCTTTGGCAACGACTACGACACCCCCGACGGCACGGGTGTGCGCGACTACATCCACGTCTGCGACCTGGCGAGCGGCCACGCCGCCGCCCTGGCCTGGATGAACGGCCGCGAGGGCGTCGAGGTCTTCAACCTGGGCACCGGCAAGGGCACCTCGGTGCTCGAGATCATCACCGCCTTCGGCCACGCCTGCGGCAAGGAGATCCCCTACGTCATCGACCCGCGCCGCCCCGGCGACGTCACGTCCAACTACGCCGACTGCACCAAGGCCCGCGAGCTCATGGGCTGGGAGGCCAAGTTCGACATCGACGACATGTGCCGTGACTCCTGGAACTGGCAGTCCAAGAACCCCAACGGCTACGAGGGCTAGGAACCGACTTGACCGCAACCGCCGACTCGGGCGCCCCCGGCGCCCTGTTTGCCGCATACCTTGGCGAGAAGCGCCCCCAGATCGAGGCGTTTCTCGCCACGTGCGCGCCCGCCTGCGTGCCCGGCACCGCCGAGGCCACGCGCGCGGACCTGAACCGCTACCTCTACCAGCCGCTGACCCGCTTCACCGCATCCGGCGGCAAGCGGACGCGCCCCGCGCTGGCCCTCCTGGGCTGCGAGGCCGTGGGCGCAGACCCCGAGGCCGCGCTCTCCACGGCGGCGGCCATCGAGTACTTCCAGAGCGCCGCGCTCATCCACGACGACATTGCGGACAAGTCCGAGCTGCGCCGCGGCGAGCCCTGCACGTACGTGACCGAGGGCACCGGCGTCGCCATCAACATCGGCGACCTCGGCCTGGTCAACGTGCTCGCCCTGGTCCTGCGCGACCAGAAGCTCCCGGCCGCCACCCGTGCGGACGTTGCGGAGCGCCTGGTGCAGATGGAGGAGCGCACCCTCGAGGGCCAGGCCCTTGACCTGGGCTGGGTCCGCGACGGGCGCTGGGACATCTCCGTGGAGGACTACCTCTACATGGCCAGCCACAAGACGGCCTACTACTCCGCAGCCGTCCCCCTGACCACCGGCGCCCTCTGCGGCGGCGGCACGCCCGAGCAGCTCCGTGCGCTCGACGAGTTTGGCATGCGTGCCGGCCTGGCCTTCCAGCTGCAGGACGACCTTCTCAACCTCGTCGGGGACGCCGAGGCCCAGGGCAAGGACTTCCGCAGTGACATCACCGAGGGCAAGCGCACCCTACTGGTGGTGTGGGCCCTGGCGCACCTGGGGGAGCTGGAGCGAGACGAACTTCTCCACATCCTGGGCCGCGAGACCACCGACGCCGCCGAGCTGGCGCGCGCCGTGGAGCTCATCGACGCGTCTGGCGCCGTTGACTACGTGCGCGGATACGCCCGCGAGCTCGTGGCCGACGCAAAGGCGCGCCTTGTGGGGGCCCGTCTGGAGGAGGTCCCTCGCGACGTGCTCCTTTCTATGGCAGACTTCTTTGTGGAGCGCGCCGGCTAGGCACCCGCGCCCCGTTACCGTTACCTGAGGAGAGACCTATGGAACCGATCAAGGAAGGCGCGACTGGCGACGCCGTCGAGGACATTCAGGAGCGCCTCGGCTCCCTTGGTTACACGATTGATGCCACGGAGCGCGACGAGAAGACCTTCGGGCGCTCCACGGCGACCGCCGTCGCCCGCTTCAGGCTGGACCACGGCCTCACGCTGGGCGACGCAGTTGACGCCGCCACCTGGTCCGCGCTTGTCGACGAGTCCTACCAGCTGGGCGACCGCACGCTCTACCTGCGCCTTCCCAACTTCCATGGCAGGGACGTCCGCCAACTCCAGGAGCGCCTGAACATCCTGGGCTTCTCCTGCGGCGAGGTCGACGGCTTCTATGGCGCCCACACCGAGGCCGCCGTCAAGCTCTTCCAGGAGAGCGTGGGCACGCTGGCCGACGGCATGGCCTTCCCCGACACCTTTGACGCCATCGAGCGCCTGAAGCACGTCTGGGGCGGCAAGCCCGCAAACGGCCCGCACCCCACCGGCGACATGGGCTTTGCCCGCGCGGCCAACGTGCTGGAGACCTTCCACATCTCCGTCACCGCCGACGACCAGATCTCTCGCAACGTGGCCGGCCGCGTGTTCAACCTGGCCCACGCCACCTCCGAGGACTGCGGCCTTGAGCTGGTTGACTCCGTGGACGACGCCCGTAAGGACGTGCAGGCCGTCATCCTGCTGAGCAGTGCCGAGCACCCCCTGGAGGAGGCCCCGTCCATGGGCGCCGTGGTGCTGGACGACACCGACACCCTTCCGCTCCGCCTGCGCACGGCCCTGCAGGCCGCCCGCGAGGTGCCGCCCGTGGTGCGCATTGACCTGCCCGTGGGCAAGGGCGCCGGCGACGGCACCTTCACCATCAGTGACGCGCAGACCTTTGCGGTGCTGCTGCTGGACGCCATCTGCGCCGCCTTTGACGGCCTTGCGCTATAAGCTATGGAAGCAAAGCTTACGGTCAACGGATTTGAGTTCGTGGCCCGTTATGGGGAGAAGGACGTGGAGCACGTTCTTCTCCCCTTGCTTATGCGGCTGACGGAGCTGCAGGCAGAGCGCGGCGGGCGGCTGGTTGCCTTCCTTGCGGCGCCTCCCGGGGCCGGTAAGAGCACGCTGGCGGCCTTCCTTGAGCAGCTGAGCGCGCAGACGCCCGACGTGACGCCCGTGCAGGCCATGGGCATGGACGGCTTCCACTACCCCAACGCCTACCTGGACGCGCACTCGTTTGTTGACGAGGACGGGCGCGAGGTGGGCATGCGCAGCCGCAAGGGCGCGCCGCAGACGTTTGACGTCGAGGGGCTCCGCGCCGCGCTGGCGGACGCGCGGAGCGACGCGCCCGCTCCGTGGCCCACCTACTCTCGCGTCCTGCACGACGTCGTTGCCGCAAGCCTGCCAATACGCATGAAGATCCTGCTTGTTGAGGGCAACTACCTGCTGCTTGACGAGGGACGCTGGACGGGCCTCGCCGAGCTTGCCGACTACACCGTCTTTCTGAGCGTGCCCGAAGCGCTGCTGCGGGAGCGCCTGGTTGCTCGCAAGGTAGCCGGCGGCTCCACGCCCGAGGAGGCCCGGGCCTGGTACGAGGCAAGCGACGGTCGCAACGTGGCCCGCGTTCTGGCCCACCACTCCCCCGCCGACCTTGAGCTTGCGCTGGGAGCTGAAGGCAGCCTCACGATTGCGTGACGTTTTTGGTCACGAGCCAGAAAGCACTTCTCGCCAATGCGGGCGTTTGCCCAGTTGGCGAGAAGTACTTTTTAATGGTTGCGTTTTAGACGTGACGGAAACCGTCACGAACCAGACGGGCCCGTGCCCAGGCCCACGAGCCCTACGCCTTGCGCATCAGCGCGGAGTACGCCACAAGGCCCACGCCCATCATGACCGCCGCCATCACGAAGGAGGCGTCATAGCTGCCCGTGGCATTTGCCACCAGCGCAAATGCGGCCGGGCCCGCGGCTCCCACCAGCTGGATCACCGGCTGCATGACGCCAAAGCTGGCAGAGAACCCCTCTCGGCCGTAGAGCTCGGCGCACACATTGACCGGCCAGTTGTCGGCACAGCCAACCACGATGCCAATGAGCACCAGGCTTGCGAAGACCACCACGCGCTGACCCGTGAGGTTCATCAGGGCCGCCACCAGGCCAACGGCAAACGAGAGTCTGACGCCGCGGTCAACGCCGTACTTGTCGCCAATGACGCCAAACGCGAAGCTGCCCACGCAGGCGCAGACCGAGGAGATGATGAGCACAGCGGTGGCCTCGTCAAGCGAGAAGCCCACCTCCACAAGACGCGGGACCACCTGCACCATGATGCCGCCCGAGAACACCAGCTGAATGCCAAGGATCGCGGTCATGGCCAGGAACTTGGGGTCGCGCAGGAAGCCTTGCGCGGCCTCCCTTGAGGGGAGCTTGCCCTTCTCGCCCTCCCCGGAGCCGCTGGCGGCGCCGGGCTTCGCGCGGGACGGGTCAAACTCGGGCTGGACGGCGATTCGGTCCATGGTGTCGGGGGCAAGGCCGGACTGCTCGGGGCAATCCGTCACGCCGAGGGCCATGACCAGCAGCGTTACGCCCGCAATGACGGCAAACGGCACCGTGGCCCACTGGGAGCCCAGCACGCGGTGGGTCTGGGTGTACAAGACCGTGGAGAAGGACCCCAGGAGGATTCCCATGGACGTGAAGCCCTGCACCGAGCCCTTCTTGGTGGGAAACCAGTTGGTGATGAGCACGGGCACCGTGTTGTAGCCCCACGCGGAGGACGCGGCGTTTGCGGCCACCATGGCAACCACAAACAGGCCGGCGCTTGAAGATACGCCCATGAGCAGGATGCCCACGCAGTACAGAACGCCCCACACCAGGCAGGCGCGCTTGGCGGACCCCTTGCTGCTCATGCGGCCGGCGACAAAGCCCGTGGCCACGTTGACCAGCGACGCGATGGACATCGACGCCGTAAGCAGCGTGGCGTTCCAGCCGCGCTCGGCCTCCATGATGCCCACCGAGACGTTCATGATGGAAGAGACCGTCCCCGTCATGAAGTAGCAGAGAAGCGAGAAGAGCAGGAGCGGCCACGCCCTGTGGTAGCGGTACCTGGCCTTTCCTTCTTCCATGCTCCACCTCCAAAACTAGGAGGGCGGGCACGAGGGGTCCCGCACCCGCCCGAATCACCAGGACGGTTGCGCCTACTCGGCCGCGGCCTCGGAGGTCGCGGGCTTGGTGGGCTTGTAGACCTTGCCAAAGTACCAGAAGGTCACGACGGCGAGAATGGCGAACATGATGACGCCGGCGGTGAACTGACCGGTGATGCCGCCGCCGAAGGGTACCGCGGCCGCACCCATGATCATGGGCGAGAAGGCCTGGCCCAGGGACTGCGTGGCGGTGATGATGGCCAGGTTGAAGGCCATGCCCATGGGCTCGGACGCCTCGGAGGCAAACTGGCACTCGATGGGGTTGTAGATGGAGTAGGCCAGAGACATCAGGATGGCGCCGGCGCTGACGTGGAGCATGGAGGCTGCGATGAGCATGGCGGCGCAGCCCACGGTGGAAATCACGGTGTTCACGGAGAGGGTGTGCTTCTTAAAGATCTTCTTCCACGGGAAGACGAGGAAGCCGCCGACCATGCCCGCGATGTTGTAGAGGGACGCGGCGTTGCCGGCCTCGACCGTTCCGCCCAGGCCGCGCTCGGCGATGAGCATGGCCTCGTTGGAGTTGAAGAGCTGGGTGAGGGCAAAGTAGAAGAAGCCGATGGCACCGATGGCCAGGACCTCCTTGGGGACCTTGATGTGGTTGCCCTTGGTGGGCTTGGCCTCCTTGTTGCCCTTGGGCATGCAGATGAGCTCCAGGATGAGCATGGGGACCATGACCAGGTAGGCAAGGTAGGCGTTGTACCACTGCTGGGCGCCCAGGTTGGCGGCCACCATGGTGAAGAGGATGCCGCCGATGCCCACGAAGACCGAGAAGAGGCCAAAGACGGTGCCGCGCAGGTCTCCCTCAAACTCGTCGGTCACCAGGGCGCCGGTGCCGTTCTGCACGCCGCCCATGGCAAAGCCGGAGCAGCAGGCGGCAACGATGAGCCAGGCAAAGTTGTCGTGGAAGAAGTACGGCAGGATGCCACCGACGATGAAGATGCAGGTAGAGATGATGATGCTGGTCTTGCGGTAGAGCTTGTGGGAAAGACCCGCAAAGATGAAGTTGGACGCGATGGCCAGGATGGACGGAATGGCGACGATCATCTGGACCATGGCCATGGGCACGTCGGGGAAGGCCTGGGCAACGGCGGCCAGAATTGAGACGGGAATCAGGATTCCCATGATGTTCATGCTTGCGGCGTAAATGCCGATCAAGCTCTTGATCTGCTTGCCAGTCATGGAAGCTGCTCCTTAGTGGAAGACATGGGTCGGCGGGGCCTACTGCTCCTCGGCAATCATCTTGGCGAGGTCGTTCAGGGTGGCGTAGTGGCCGTACTCGGCAAGCGGGACCACGACGTCAAAGTCATTCTCGATCATGGCGGTCATGCCCATGACGTCCAGGGACTTGGTGCCGAGGTCATTGGGGATGCTCGTCTCGCCAGACAGGGTGGCGGCATCCTTCATGTAGACCTTGGAGGCGCTCTCGATGAGCTTGGCAAGGATCTCTTCCTGGGTCATTTCTTTCTCCTTTGATAGGCCCCGCAGGGGCACGCTTGGGTTGGAAAGCGCGGCGGCGCGGCGGTTGCTTGGGGGGCACCGCGCCGCCGCTTGGAGAGGGGGCTAGTCAGCGAGGGCTTCCTCGTCGACCTCGAACATCAGGGTGGTGTAGCCATCCATCTGGATGAACTTGGGGTGAACCGGAACGGGCAGCTTGCCGCGGATCTTCTTGGCGTTCTTGGCGTCCACGCCAAAGATGGTGGAGTTGAAGCTGCAGCCCTCCTCCAGCTCGACCTCGCCAAAGCAGTACGGTCCGATGGCTGCAAGGGTGTTGTTGGCGTTCAGGGCAACCGGGGTGATGACGCTCTTGAGGACGCCCCTGCCAGAGACGGTGGTCCACTCGGTATCGTGGTAGCCGCAGGCGTTGCAGGCGTAGTGGGGCGGGAACTCGATGGCGCCGCACTCCTTGCACTTGCGGGCATAGATGACGCCCTCGGCGAGGCCGTCGTAGAACTTCTTAACGTTGCGCTCAAGCTTCATGTGAGGACCCCTTAGTCGACGGTGCGCAGGATGGAGATGCGGACGTTCTGGCCGCCGCCGAAGCCACGCAGCATGGTGGTCTTGGGCAGCTTCTTGACCTGGTGCTCGCCAGCCTGGCCACGCATCTGCAGGACGGCCTCGTAGACGTCGGCCATGCCGGAGGCGCCAAAGGCGTGGCCGTAGGAGGTGCGGCCGCCATTGGTGTTGATGGGCTTGTCGCCGTCAAAGGCAGTGCGACCCTCCATGACGTACTTCCAGCCCTCGCCCTTGGGCAGGTAGCCAACCTCCTCGGCGGCCAGCAGCTGGGAGGAGAGGATGAAGTCGTTGATGAGGAGCAGGTCCAGGTCCTCGGGCTTCACGCCGGTGGTCTCATAGACCTGGCGGGCGGCCTCGGCCGTGGCCTTCTTCTCGAGGTGGGGAACCATGGACTCAAGGCAGGAGGCGCCAATGCCCAGGACCTCGATGGGCTTCTGCTTGAACTGGCTGGCCATCTCGGTCGGGCAGACAATGCAGCAGGCGGCGCCGTCGGCGGACGGGGCGTTGCCGGTCACGCGCAGGTACTGGGTGGTCTTGGGGTTGAACGGCGAGCGCAGGTACTCCATGGGGTCGTCGTAGCCACGGGCCTTGGCGATCTCCTCGAAGGGGGTGCGCTCGAGGGCCAGCGGGTTGAGGTGGGCGGCGCGACGGCCCTGGTAGGACATCATGTTGAGGACGTCGTCAACCTGACGGTCGGTCAGGCCGTTCTCCACGCGGTACATGTCGATCCAGTCGTCCTGGCCGATGTTGCCGCCGCCGAGGGCGCGGGTGTAGGAGCGGTCGATGATGGAGTCCAGGTCGGGCCAGATGTCCTCGGTGGTCATGGGACGGCGGAAGCAGGCCGGCTTCTTGCCGTCGGGAAGACCGGTGGCCATCTCGACGCCACCGGAGAGCACGATATCGTAGGCGCCGGAGGCAACGGCGAGAACCGCCTGCTCAAGGGCAACGTAGCCGGTGCAGCAGGCCTCGGAGTGGTGGACGGAGCCGCGGCCGCGCATGCCAAACCACTCGGCCACCTGCATGTTGGGGGTGACGGCGTTGTTGAACATCTTGGGGTTGGCGGAGCCGTGGTAGAAGTAGTCCACGTCGCGCGGCTCAAGGCCGGCGTCCTCCATGGCGGCCAGGGCGGCATAGCCAAAGCAGTCGCCCTCGGTGAGGCCAAGCAGGTCGGGGTCGTCGTTGATGTTCATGAAGGGGGTAGCGCCAATGCCGATGATGGAGACGCTTCGGCTGAGCTTACCAAGCTTTCCAGGGACCATCAGACCTTCTTTCTCTTTCTGACGCGTTGCCGCGCCTTGCTGACAATTCAAACTTTATGCAGGTCAGAGCAGGTAACAAACACCAGCGGGGCTTGCTGTGTCGCAACGGGCGCAACACTTGGGCCGCTTTTGTAGCGCAGCCGAGAAGCCCCTCCGCTAGTCAGAGAAGCCGGCAAAGACGGGCACGCCCGTGTAGGTCTTGGGCTCCTCGGCGCCGGAAAGCACGCGCCGGGCGCCGGCCGCCATGGCCTCCATCTCGAACTCGCCCGGGTAGGCGGTGACGGGAGCGATCCAGCCGCACCTCCGGCGAATGGACTCCACCAGGCGCGGCTCGTAGACCAGGCCGCCGCCCAAAAGGATGCCGTCCACGTGGCCGCCCAGGACGGCTGCCATGGCGCCGATCTCCTTGCACACCTGGTAGACCATGGCGTCCCAGGCGCGCTTTGCCACAACATCGCCCTCGTCGGCACGCTTGATGATCTGGATGGCGTCCGAGGTGCCCACGAGGCTCTCGAAGCCACCCGTCTTCATGCAGAGGCGGCGCGTCTCGGCCACGCTGTGGCCGGCCTCAAGGTAGTCCAGCACCTCGACCACCGGCACGGCGCCGGCACGCGTGGGGGCCATGGGGCCCTCGCCGCCCACGATGTCGTTGCCGTCGATCATGCGGCCGTGCTGATGGGCGCTGATGGAGATTCCGCCGCCGATGTGGCAGACGACGAAGTCGCAGTCCTCATAGGCGCGGTCGAGGCTGGCCGCGTGGCGGATGGCCGTCTCCTTGAGGTTGAGCGCATGCAGGTGTACGTGGCGGTACACGCCGTGGATGCCGGTCATCCTGGCGGCCCCGCAGAGCTCGTCGGTGTCGGGCGGGTTGACCACAAAGGCACGGCCGCCGTTGGCCTCGGCAAAGCGGCGGGCCAGCGTGGGGCCAAGGTTTGCCGGGTGCGTCACGCCGTTGGCGCCGCCGATGGAGTGCTCGAGGATGAGGTCGGTAACCTCGTAGACGCCGCCCTCCATGGGCAGCAGGCCGCCGCCGCGGCCGACGAAGGCCTCCACGCCAGAGAGGTCGACGCCCTCCTCGGCAAGGATGTCGGAGATGGCCTGGGCACGGAACGGCAGCTGCTCCGCCAGCGTGGAGAAGCGCGCCAGCTCCTCCGAGCTGTGGCGGACGGTCTTGGAGAAGACGCACTTCTCGCCGTCAAACAGGGCGACCTTGGTGGAGGTGGAGCCAGGGTTTATGGCAAAGACGCGCACGGCTACTCACCGTCCCTTGCGGACGCGGCGGCCTTGGCCGCGTCGGCGGCAGCGGCACGGATGACGAGCATGGCCACGTTGCCCAGCATCTCCTGGACGGGCGCCGAGCGCGAGAAGTCGCAAACCGGAGCAGCAAAGCCCTGCAGCACCGGGCCGTAGGCGTTGGCGTGGCCAAAGATCTGGACCATCTTCACGCCGATGTTGCCCGCGTGCAGGTTGGGGAAGATGAGGACGTTGGCGCGGCCGGCCACCTCACTGGCCTCCTTGACCTTGTGGGCGGCCACGGCCGGGATGATGGCGGCGTCAAACTGGAGCTCTCCGTCGCACTTGATGTCCGGACGCAGCTCGTGGACGCGCTCCACGGCCTCGCGGATGACGTCGATGCTCTCGTGACGGGCAGAGCCCTTGGTGGAGAAGGCCAGCAGGGCAACGCGCGGCTCCCAGCTCAGCAGGGAGGACGCCGTGTCTGCGGAGGCAATGGCAATGCCTGCGAGCTCCTCGGCCGTGGGCTGGGCCGTGATGGCGCAGTCTGCCAGGCCAAGCATGGTGCCCTCCGGTCCGTCAAAGCCCGGGATGTCGGCAATGCCCAGGCTGGAGGGGGACCTCATGCCCTCGGCCAGGCCCACGATGCCCATGGCGGCCTGGATGACGTCGCCCGTGGGGCACTCCTTGCCGGCCGCCACGCAGTCCACGCGGCCGAGCTTGAGCAGGAGCATGGAGCACAGCAGCGGGTCCTTGGCGCGGCGCGTGCACGCCTTGCGGCTAAAGTTGTCAAAGCGCGAGAGGTACTCATCGACCAGGGACTCAACGACGGCCTCGTCGGCGTTGTCAAAGCACTCAAAGGCAAACTCCGGCACGCCGGCGCTGGCGGCAAGGGCCTTGACCTCCCCCTCGTTGCCAATGAGAACGGGCGTGCCCAGCCCCTCGGCGTCAATCCTCTGCGCCAGGGCCACCACGTCCGCACTGGCGGACTCGGGCAGGCAGACCCTCTTGGGCGTCTTCTTGGCTCGCTCGATGATGCCGGTGAAGAAGTCGTTCGGCATGATTTGCTTCCCTTCGACATGGGTTTCTCGCCGGAAAAACCGGCCAGGTCGAAGGTACGTTTGCGAGCCGCGCGCTCACAGAGCAGCGGCGGCGCATGCGTTTGAGGTGGCGCTACATTATGGCGCCGGTTGTAGCGCCGGGCACAGGGCTAGTCCGAGAAGAGCTTGCCGAGCTTGGCGAGCATCTGCATCTGGAGCCCGTAGTACTCCTCGGGGCTCATCTCGGGGTGGTCGCGCAACCAGTAGTCGATGGTCCTGAACAGGCCGGCCTTGATGAACTCGATCATGAAGTCACCGTAGGGCTGGTGGCGCAGGTGGTCGCCGGCGATCTCAAAGAACTGATCAGAGATGAGGTTTGCGGCCTTCTTGGCAAAGCTCGGGTCACCGTTGTAACCGGTGGCGGCAAGGATGAAGGGCGCGTACTCCTTGAGGATCTGCGCGCGGGCGAGGTCGCTCTGGCGCGGCTTCATGGGGGCGGAGCCGGAATCGTACTTGTCCAGGGAGCTCACGCGCTTGATGGCGGCAAGAAGCTCGTCCCCGGTCTTCTTGAGGACGTCGTCCACTGAGTCGTAGTAGCGGTAGAAGGTCGAGCGGGCCATGTGGCAGGCGGCGCAGATCTCCGTGATGGTGATTTCCGTGACCGGCTTGGCCTCCATGGCGTCAACGACCGCCTTCTGGATGGCCTTCCTGGTTGCCGCCGCGTCCGCCATGCGCGCCCTCCTCTTCCCGGCATCTCCAACGCCGGAAGTCTAGCACACAGAAGTCGACGTGCCGATGGGGCGCCCTTGCGTGACGTTTTTGGTCACGAGCCAGAAAGCACTTCTCGCCAGCACAGGCATTTGCCCAGTTGGCAAGAAGTGCTTTTTAATAGTTGCGTATTTGACGTGACGAAAGTTGTCACACAATAACAGCGACAATTCCGCGTCGTTCCTCCATACGACTCCCGCTTGGCGAGAATTGCCGTCCGCTGGCGGGACATATGGTTGGAGCCTGGGCCTTCGGGACATTCTCTGCCCCACCGCAAGACAGAGGGGAAGGCCCGTGTACACCGTTCTGAGTCATAATTCTGCACTCGAGATGCTCCGTTCCGTGCCACCGCAGACGGGACTGCTCGCAACGCGAGACACACCTCTTGAGGTGAGTCAGACCAGCTCAAGCCTCAAGCGGCTTAGGTCCCTTATGCCGTCTATGGCCGCAGTGCGGCAGCGCCCCGTCCACATCCTCGTGAGCCCCACTTGCAGACGAGGATTCCACGAGGAAGTTCGCATCCACCAGACACATCACCCGCGCATTCCTGCGGGACTGTTGCTTGAGGTCAGCGACGACCTTCTATGCTGTGGTCCAGAGCTGACCTTTCTCCAGATGGCGGGAGAGACCTCCCTGATTGGCGCCTCGGTCCTTGGCTTCGAGCTCTGCGGGGCGTACGCGCACTTCTTGCAAATGATCTCCGGCTTCTACGACCGCCCCGCTCTGACCTCAAAGGTCAGAATCTCAGAGGCGCTCGCAAAGCTGCCCGGCGCCCGTGGCATCAAGCGCGCCAAGGAGGCCTTCGCATTGGTTTTGGACGGCTCGAGGTCTCCCATGGAGACCGTCCTTGCTGGAGCCCTTTCCTTTCCGACCTGCCTGGGAGGGTGTGCCTTCGAGCAACCGCATCTCAACTACGAGGTCATCCTTGACCAGGCGGCGACTGGGGTGGCTGGCGTCTCTCGCTGCTATCTTGACCTTGCCTGGCCCGCCCAAAAGCGCGCTCTGGAATACGACGGGGCCGCATGGCACACCGATGTCCGCGCAGACCGCCGCCGGCGCGAGGCCCTGGCCCACATGGGTTGGACCGTTAACGTCATTGACCTGGGAGACATCTTCAGCATCGCTTCCCTCGCGGGCACCGTGAGACTCATCCAAGATTGCATTCCGCGCGAATCGGATGAGCCAATTGACCTGGGAAACCTCAAAGACCTACTTGGCAGGCTGCTCAAGGCCACATGCTTTGGGCTCGGAGCCAACGCCGCCCTATTTGGCGTCCCCGTCGAGAAGGGCCTCATCAACGTGCATCTCTGACGGCGCTCACGATTGCGTGACGTTTTGGTCACGAGCCAGAAAGCACTTCTCGCCAGCACGGGCGTTTGCCCAGTTGGCGAGAAGTGCTTTTTAATAGTTGCGTATTTGACGTGACGAAAACCGTCACGCAAAAGGACCCCGGGGCGTGGGCCTCGGGGTCCTGATGACGCGCTGCGGCTACTGGCAAGAAGGCCTTAGATCTGGCCCTCGGCGGCAGCCTCGGTGATGCTGGCGGCGGCCTTCTTGCCGGCGCCCATGGCCAGGATGACCGTGGCGGCGCCCGTCACGATGTCACCGCCGGCCCAGATGCGGGGATCGGTGGTCTGGCCGGTCTCCTCGTCGGCAACGATGTAGCCCCACTTGTTGAGCTCCATCTTGCCGCCGATCTTTTTTGCGAAGGGGTTGGCGTTGGTGCCGATAGCCGAGATCGCGACGTCGCAGGGGATCTCCTCGATGGCGCCCTCGATGGGCACCGGGCGACGACGGCCGGACTCGTCGGGCTCGCCGAGCTCCATCTTCTGGACCTTGACGGCGCACACGGAGCCGTCTTCGCCAGCGACAAACTCGAGCGGGGAGACAAGCGGCAGAACCTCGACGCCCTCGGCCTTGGCATGGTGCAGCTCGGCGCGACGGCAGGGCATCTCGTCCTCGGTACGGCGGTAAGCGATGATGGCGTGCTCGGCGCCCAGACGCTTGGCGGTACGGACGGCGTCCATAGCCACGTTGCCGCCGCCAAAGACAACGACGTTCTTGCCGTGCTTGGTGGGGGTGTCGTACTCGGGGAACTTGTTGGCCTTCATCAGGTTCACGCGGGTGAGGTACTCGTTTGCGAAGAAGACGTTGGGCAGGTTCTCGCCGGGGACGTTGAGGAACTTGGGCAGGCCAGCGCCGGTCGCCACGTAGATGGCGTCGAAGCCCTGCTCGAACAGCTCCTCGGCCGTGGCCATGTTGCCCACGACGGAGTTGTACTCAAACTTGACGCCCATGTCCTCCAGGCCGTCAATCTCGCGCTTGACGACCGCCTTGGGCAGACGGAACTCGGGGATGCCGTAGACCAGCACGCCGCCGCCGGTGAAGAAGGCCTCGAAGACGGTAACGTCAAAGCCGTTGCGGGCGAGCTCGCCGGCGCAGGTGATGCCGGACGGGCCGGAGCCCACGACGGCGACCTTCTTGCCGTTCTTGGGGGCCATCTTGGGCTTGGAGGCAAGCTCGGGCTGGTCGCCGACGAAGCGCTCCAGCTGGCCGATGGCCACGGGCTCGGACTTCTTGCCGCGGACGCACTTGCCCTCGCACTGGTTCTCCTGCGGGCAGACGCGGCCGCAGATGGCCGGCAGCATGGACTCCTCGCGGATGATGTCCAGGGCGCCGCCGAAGTCCTCCTCGCGGATCTTCTCGATGAACTTGGGGATGTTGATGTTGACCGGGCAGCCCTCGACGCAGAGCGGCTTCTTGCAGTCCATGCAGCGCTCGGCCTCGGCCAGCGCCATCTCCTTGGTGAAGCCCTTGTCGACGGGACGGAAGTCGCAGGCGCGCTCGGCGGCCGGCTCCTCGTTGTCAGCGGTGCGCGGGGACTTCATGTCCGGAACAAAGCGACCGTTTACCTGTGGCATGCGCAGTTCGCCTCCTCATAGGCCTTGAGGGACTGGCCCTCCTCGGTACGGTATGCAGCCTGGCGCGCGCGAAGGTCGTTCCAGTCGACCTTGGTGGCGTCAAAGTCGGGGCCGTCGACGCAGGCAAACTTGGTCTTGCCGTCGACCTCGACGCGGCAGCAGCCGCACATGCCGGTGCCGTCAACCATGATGGGGTTGAGGCTGGCGGTGATGGGCGTGCCGTACTTCTCGGCCGTCATGGCGGAGAACTTCATCATGGGGACGGGGCCAACGCAGAAGACCTGCGTAACGGCCTTGCCCTGGAGCAGGCGCTCCAGCGGGGCGGTGACCACGCCCTTCTCGCCGTAGGAGCCGTCGTCGGTGGTGATGTGGATGTGGTCGTCGTCCAGCAGCTCGCGGAACTGGTCCTCGAGCAGGAGGAGGTCCTTGGTGCGGGCGCCCATGATGGCGTGCACCTCGTGGCCGGTCTCG